>DASXWF010001358.1:0-5997 GCA_036503835.1 Polyangiaceae bacterium
CATCAACCCGAGCCGACTCGAGTCGAAGGGCTTCGGCCCGACGCAGCCGGTGGCCGACAACAATTCGGACGACGGTCGAGCCCGAAACCGCCGGGTCGACTTCAAGATCCTCAGCGAGTGAGCGCGGGATTCCCGCGGGGCTTCACGGCTCCGCGGGGCGCTCTCGGAGGGCGAAGCCCTACCGCGACGCATCCTTCGATGGACGGACCTCCGCCCTACTCGCTGAAGGTCGATTCGCTCGTTTCTACCCGCGCGGGCGCGGGGACTTACGAGCGCGATCCCGTCACTTGCTGTGCGGAGGCATCTTCGCCTCCTTGAACACGACGTGCTGACGCGTCACGGGATCGTACTTCTTCATCTCGAGCTTGTTCGTCTGCGTGCGCTTGTTCTTCTTCGTGTAGTACGTGTAGCCGGTGCCGGCGGACGACACGAGACGGATGTTCTCTCGCATGGCGGCCCGGCTCGTAGCACGGGGCCAGGCCGACCGGCAACCGCCGGCCCGAAGACTCGAAGAAAACCGGGTACTTATGCTGGGACCCGGCATCTGGTAGGCTGGGAGGGGAGCACACGTGGACGGACGGGATTTCTCGAGGTTTGCGCTGGTCCTGGCGCTGTTCTGCGCCGGCTGTACGAGCGACGAGACGATCGTCTGCGAGCGGCTCGACGAGTGCAAGCTCCTGCCCGTCAGCGTCGATCCCAAGAAGAACTACACCGTCGAACAGTGTGAGCTCGACGTGCCGGCCCACGTTTCGGACGACCGGCTGGAGCGCTGCGCGGAGTGCGTGACGAAGGAGTCCTGCGACACGCTGCTGGACGCGTGCCGGGAACACTGCGAGCCGATTTACTGACGAGGCGGTGGGAGGGGACGGGTCAGGGTCAGGGGTAGGGCTTGGGTCAGCGGGAGAGCAGGGAGTGAGTGGGGTGGGATGCGAAGGGGATGGGGATCGTCTCGGGACTTTTGAGTTTGCCGGCGTGGACTTTGACGTCCTCGAGCAGTGAGACGGGAGGTTTGGCTTCCACGTGCGCTGGTCGTCCGGTAAGTCACCTCGAGCGGGACAAGCGCACGCCCATCGAGAACGACGACATGGCCAAACCTCTCCGCATCGGGTTGCTTGGGACCGGCATCGCCCCGCGGCAGCTCTATCTGAAAGCGTTCCGGAAGCTTGGACGGGAGGGAGTGCTCGAGGTCGTCGCCTGCGCGAGCCGGCAGCGCAAGAACGCCGAGAAATACGCGGCGGACGCAGGGATTCCGCGGGTGGTCGACGACGCGGAGGCACTCTACGCGCTGCCCGACGTCGAGGCGGTCGTGATCAGTCTGCCGATTGACCTTCAGCCCAGGTTCGTGCTCGCCGCGCTCGCTGCAGGGAAGGCCGTGCTCAGCGAGAAACCTGTCGGGCCGACGGTTGCGGCAGCGAAAGCGCTGATTCGTTCAGCCAAGCGCTACTCGGCGCCATGGATGGTCGGCGAGAACTTCGCGTTCATGCCGCACGCAGAGCGACTCGTGAGTTGGGTGAAGAAAGGGACGCTCGGCCACGTTCGGCTCGTACAGGTGACGCAGATCACGTTGACTGATGCGAAGAGTCCGTACTTTCATACCGCCTGGCGACAGCATCCGAAGCACATCGGCGGGTTCGTGGTGGACGGAGGCGTGCACGTAGCTAACGTGGTGCGCCGCTGTTTCGGGCTGCCGGTCGCGGTCAAAAGCCTGACCGCCTGCTTCGAGCCCACGCTTCAGCCGATCGACACCGCAGTCGCAGCCCTGAGGTTCGAGTCGGGTACGCTCGGCACCTGGACGAGCTGTTTCAGCGCGGCGTACTCGGGCCCAATGCTGAGGTTGCATGGCAGCCGCGCGAGCGCCGAGTTCTTCTACGACAGGGCTCAGCTCATCCAGCCAAACGTCAAGCCGCCGAGAAACGATCCTAAGGCTGACAGCTTCGAGGAACAGTTCCGCAACTTCGCCGACGTCGTGAAGCGCGGCAAGGCGCCTCGCATTACGCCCGAAGAAACGCTCGAAGACTTGATCTTTTTGGACCGGATCGTGCGCCGCACCTAGTACCGCAACCCGGAACTGCGTTCCGGGTTTGCCCGCTTCGCGGTCACCTCGGCTGCGCCGAGGGCGGTCCTCTCTGTTGTGCGGGGGCGCCGCTGCGCCCCCCTCGGCTGCGCGGAGCCTCCCCCCTCGGCCGCTTCGCGGCCGGCTAGTACAACGGCCGGACGCTTCCCTCCGTAATCCGGAATGCACATGTGGGCCGTTGTACTAGTACCTCGCCTCAGGGGAATCGACCGGTTCGTCACGCGGCGTGGGCAAGCGGGCGAGGTGCCGGCTGCGGATAGGACTTGCTGAGTTTCTTGCGAGCCTTGTCGACGGAGAACATCCAGCGAATACGGGCGCCGCTCGCGTTGCGGCTCTTCTGCCAGGCCCCGATGGCGGCCTCGAGGGTGGACCGGTCGGGGATCCGGCGGTCCAGGCATTGGGAGGCCAGCACGGAAATTTCGATTTCCACCATGTTGAGCCAGCTCGCGTGCTTCGGCGTGTAGTGAAACTCCAGTCGTCGCAGAATTCTCCTGGCTTCCTCGGCTGGGAAGGCTTCGTAGAGGTTCTTGGCCAGGTGCGTGCTCAGATTGTCCAGCACGACGCGGATGCGCTCTGCCTTTGGATAGTGCACGTCAACGAGGTCACGCATGCATTCGGCGAAATCGATCGCAGTTCGCTGATCGGTGACCTTCACGTGCCTCCAGGGCCGATGCGCATCGACAAAGACGAAGAGGTTCGCAGTGCCGTTGCGGCGGTACTCGTAGTCGAATTTCTCGACTTGGCCTGGGGCAGCAGACACGGGGACTCGTGCTTCACCGATCAGCTGGGTCGGCGTTTCGTCGAAGCAAATCACCGGGCGCCGGCGATTCGGAGGCTCGGCGTACAGATCCAGCACGTTCTCCATCCGAGCCACAAACTCGGTGTCCACCGCCGGGATGCACCACATTTTTCGCTGCCAGGGCTTGAGATCGTTTTCGGCCAGCCTCCGTCGCACAGTCTCCCGTGAGATGCTCCTGTGGTCGGTGAGACGGATCAGTTCGCCCGCTAGCAGCTCCAGGGTCCACCGCGCGCGGCCCAGCGGCGGCTTCGAGCACGCGACGGCAACGAGCGTCGCCTCCTCACGTCCCGTCAACTTGCGGTTGCCGCCGCTTCGAGGTTTCTCGTTGAGTGCGGCTTCCAACCCCTCCTCGACGAAACGTCGCTTGGTTCGATAGATAGTGGAAACGCCGCAGGGGAGCGCTGCGGCGATTGTTTCGTCGTCCATGCCCCGGTCACAGGCAAGGAGGATCTGCGCCCGCCTGCGCTTCTGGCCCAGGGTCTTGGCCGCGCCTACCAGCGCCTTCAGCTCCGCTCGTTCCTCCTCCGTGAGCCCGACGACGTACCGAATGTTCATGATCATCACCTCCGAGCTTGCACGCTCGTTTTGATCATGATTTCAATTACTTGTCGATCGATGTCCGCCCCCTTCACCCCAAAGCAAGGGCAGTACCTCGCCTTCATCCACGCCTACACCAAGCTCAACCGGCGGCCCCCAGCCGAAGCTGACATGCAGCGCTTCTTCGCCGTCACGCCCCCATCCGTCCACCGCATGGTGGTCGAGCTCGAACGCCTCAAGCTCATCCGTCGCCAGCCCGGCGTCGCTCGCTCCATCGAGCTACTCGTCCCGTCCATGGTCCTTCCCGCTCTGGAATGACGGCTCAACCGGTCCATTCCCCTGTGTCCATGTACTAGTGCCGAGCCCCGCGACGAAGAAGCGCTACGATGGCGCTCGACAATGCCCCCGCGTTCACGATCCCGTTCGGTGCCGCGCTGTTCGACCGTCGCAACGCTGGTCACCGCCGCGCTGTTCTTCGCCTGCTCTCGGCAGGTGACTCCGACCAGCTCGCCGACGCCGCCTCCTCCTCTCGCCGTCTCGAGCCCCGCGCCTCCCCCGCCGGCTTCCGCAACTCCCGCGCCGCCGCCCGCTCCTGCGCCGGCCCCGGACCCTGCGCCCGCGGCGTCCGCGAACCCGCCCGCCGAGCCGTCCACGGAGCTCGGCCGTTCGCAGAAGCCGCTCGACATGATCACGGCTCGCGACGCCGCGTTTCTCATCGACTACGCGAACTCGGCCCCGAAGCAAGCCGCGCAGACGGCGTGCGAGAAGGAGTCCGCGGGCGACCCCGCGAAAATGGGCGCGTGCCTCACGAAAGCGCGCGAAGCGTTTCAGCCCGACGTGCTGCGCTTCCGCAAGGATTCGGAGACGCAGACATCGCTCGTCGTGTACAAGCGTGCGGGCTCGACGCTGCGCGAACTCGCGATCGCCGCCGTCACGCTCAGCGAGGAGGGTGACACGGTGCGCGTCAAGTTCGGCGGGCGCTACAAGGGCGCGCGCCCGATCTGGCGCGGGCGCCCCGAGGGCACGCTGCGTGTCCCGAACGACTACAGCATCGAGATCGACGACCCCGACCTCGGGCATCTCCGCTACGACGCGAAGATCGGGCTCGTCACGGAATAGCGACTCGCGGGGCTCAGCCGGAGGCGACCACGCTCACCGCCCCGTCGCTGCCGAGCCGGAGCGCGACCGGCGGCTGCTCGCCGCGGAAAATCAGGAGCGCCGCGCTCTCGCTCTGTTGCACGACGAGCTCGCCCGTCGTCGGCCCGCCGAAGTCGCCGACGTCGAACACGATGCTCTCCTTGGCGCTCGGCAGGTCCGCGAGCGGCGCGATGCGCAGGCGCGTGTCCCCGAGCGTCGAGCGATACAAGACGAACACCTTGTCGGCGATCGTCCCGACCGCCCACAGGTACGTGCTGTCCAGCCCGGGGATCGTCACATCCTTCGACTGACAGGCGCCCGCCTTGCAGTCGATGCGTCCGACCTGAGCGCTGCCTTTCTCGGTCTTCATCCACGCGAGGCTCGCCCCGCCACCCGAGCAGGCGAGCTCCGAGTCACCGGCGCGCTCGAACGGCATCGTCGCCTCCGCCGGCTTCGACCAGGCGCCCTTCTCGAACGAGGTGAACGTGATCGCCGTCTTGCCGTCGCCGCCCGTCGCCTTCGCGCTGCCCTGCCCGGAGCGACCGGCGTACGTCGCGAGCGCGTACGAATCCCCGCTCTGGCAGGTGTGGAACGCTCCCGCGAACGTACCCTGGAGCGGCGCGGCGTTCTGCACGCGTCCGCCCCGGAACGATTTCACGCCGAGCTGCACGCCCTTCTCGGTCGGGCTGAGCCACAGGATCTGATTGCCGAGCGTGAGCGGTTGTCCGACGGGACTCTCGATCCCGAGCTTGACCTCTTTCGAGGCCTTCCCGTTGCGGAGCTCCACGCCGACGAAGCCTTCCTCGGCCGCGGCGCCCTTCGGCTTCTGGAACATACCTTTGCCGCCCTTGGCCGGCTTTTCCGGCTTGGCGTGCGCATCGGGGCCGCCCGAAATGTCTTCCTTGATTGGCTTCTCGGCCACGATGCCCTCGCGGATCAGCCTGCCGGTGCGACCGCGCACGTCCGAAGCCTCGCCCGTCTCGACGTTGTACGCGACGAGCCCCTTCTCGCTCAGCCCGGCCACCCAGAGGCCCTTCGCGTCGTTCACGATCTCGTAGGCGTGGGCCGGCATCTCCGGAATCTTGTCGTTCCCGTTCACGCAGCGAACCTTGGCGAACCCGCTCGCGAACTCACATGCGATCGGCCGCGCTCTGCCCTCGGCGGGCTTCAGCGCGACGAGCGCGCGCCCGTCGCTCGTCACCACCGGTCCGGAGACCCGGAGCGGCTTGTCCGTGAAGCTCTTCCAGCTCTTCGCGTCGAGCGCGGGCGGGGGCGCGGCCGTGGGTGCGGGAACCCCGGACGCCGGCTCCGTCTTGAAATCAGCGCTCTTCGCCGACTCCCAGAGCTCGGTGGTCGCCGAGATCAGCGACGTATCGGCGACGATCTTACAGCTCCCCTTCTGGTCCGTGCAGCCGAAGCGAGCAGGGAGTTTCCGCTTGAGCAGCGCCGC
>DASXWF010001359.1:0-4736 GCA_036503835.1 Polyangiaceae bacterium
GGCGCCGGAGGAACCTCGAGTCAGGCAGGCTCGGCCGGAACGAACGCGGCGGGCTCGGCCGGAACGAACGCAGCGGGCTCGGGAACGGGTGCTCCCCTGAGCGTCTTCATCGCCGGGGATTCGACCGTTTCGACCTACCGCGACACGGCGAGCACGACCGATCAGGCCGGCTGGGGACAGATGCTCGACGAGTCCTTCGACGATCGGGTCACGGTCGAAAATCGCGCGGTGGGCGGCATGACGGCGCGGCATTTCATCGAGAACGGCTACCTCGACGACATCCTCGAGGACATCCAGGCCGGCGACTACTTCCTCGTTCAGTTCGGCACGAACGACGGCAATCGCACCGCCACCTACGAGCTCGACGGCGAGACCATCCCCTATTACCTGGACCCCGCGACCGACTTCAAAAGCTACCTTCGCGAATACATCGACGCCGCGCGCGAGCGCGACGTGACGCTCGTATTCGTGACGCCGCCGCCGCGCAACTCCGCCTACTGCACCGGCGGCAACGGCACCGGCGCGCACGCCGAGGCCATGCGCGAGCTCGGGGAGGACGAGGGCGTTCCGGTCGCCGATCTGAACGCGAAGAGCGTCGCTTACCTCACGGCCATCTGCCCGGCGCCGACGCCCGAAGACTTTTTCTTGCTGCGCTCGGACGGCTCCGTCGACGGCACGCACTTTCAAGAGCACGGCGCGCGCGTGCTCGCGAGCCTCGTGGTCGAGGGCATCCAGGAAGCACAGCTGCCGCTCGCCGCGTACGTCGAGTAGGCGCCGCGCGGAACGTCAGGCCCGCTTCGAGACGCGGAAGACGTGCGCCACGCGCTCGCTCGGATCGAGCTTGATGTAGTTCCTGCGCCCGCGCCACACGTAGCGATGCCCGGTGAGCATGTCGAGCATCTCGTACGCGTCGGTCTCGCCGAGGCCGAGCCGCTCGATCGGGTACTCGATCATCGTCTCGTGCATCTGGTGCGGGTCGAGGTTGACGATGACGACGAGCTCGTTGTTCGGCGCGTGGCGCCGGTAGGCGAGGATGCCGTCGTAGTCCGATTTCAAGAACTCGAGGTTCGGCAGCGTCTGCAGCGCCACGTTCTCGCGCCGGATCCGGTTCAGCCGCGCGACGTCCTGCTTGATGTTGCCCGGCGCGTTCCAGTCGCGCACGCGGATCTCGTACTTTTCGCTGTTCAGGTACTCCTCGCTGCCGGGGCGGACCGCGGTGCCTTCGCAGAGCTCGAAGCCGCTGTAGATGCCGTAGACGGGCGCGAGGGTCGCCGCGAGCACGAGCCGGATGCGGAAGCCCGGACGACCGCTGTGCTGCAGGTACTCGTGCAGGATGTCGGGCGTGTTCGCGAAGCAGTTCGGGCGGTAGTACTCGACCATCTCGGTGTGGGCGAGCTCCTCGAAGTACTCGCGGAGCTCCCAGGACGAGTTCTTCCAGGTGAAGTACGTGTAGCTCTGGTTGAAGCCGAGCTTGGCGAGCGCGCGCATGCGGTTCGGGCGCGTGAACGACTCGCTCAGGAAGATCACGTCCGGGTAGCGGTCGTGCACCTCGCGCAGCGCCCACTCCCAGAACGCGAGCGGCTTGGTGTGGGGATTGTCGACGCGGAACGTGCGCACGCCGTTCGCCGCCCAGAAGAGGAGCAGGTCGCGGCACGCGTTCCAGAGCTTTTCGCGATCCTTGCACCAGAAGTTGATCGGATAGATGTCCTCGTACTTCTTCGGCGGGTTCTCGGCGTAGCGGATGCTGCCGTCGGGACGGATGAAGAACCACTCCGGGTGCTCCGTCACCCAGGGATGATCGGGCGAGCACTGCAGGGCGAAATCGAGCGCGATTTCGAGGCCGAGCTCGCGCGCGCTCCGCACGAAGTCACGAAAGTCCTTGAGCGTGCCGAGCTCCGGCGCCACGGCGTCGTGACCCCCGGCGCTCGAACCGATTGCCCAGGGGCTGCCGACGTCGCCCGGCTCGGCCTTGGTCGAGTTGTTCTTGCCCTTCCGGTGCGTCACGCCGATGGGGTGAATCGGCGGCAGGTAGATGACGTCGAAGCCGAGCGCGGCCACCTCCGGCAAGCGCCGCGTCGCGTCCGCGAACGTCCCGTGCACGCCGGGCTTCGTCCCCTGTGAGCGTGGAAAAAACTCGTACCAAGCGGCGAAGCTCGCCTCGGGTCGATCCACCACCAACTCGAACAGCGCCGAGCGCGTGAGCTCCGCGGCCTCGAGCGGACCGTACACGTCCTGAAGCAGCTCGGGCGCGAGCGCGGCGCGCAGCCGTTCCTCGAGCGTCGCCTTCCCGTCCGCCATCTTCTGCGCGAGATCGCGCACGCGCTTCGCGACCTCGCTGCGCAGGAGCACGGCGTAGCGCTCGAGCAGGTGCGCCCCGACGAGCAACTCCGAGCGCACGTCCTGTCCGGCCTGAATGCGCTTCTCGAGCTCCGAGCGAAACGTGCCGAAGTGATCGGGCCAGGCTTCGACTCCGTAGTGCCAGCGCCCCGCGCGCTCCACGCGAAACGACCCGAACCAACGATCGGGATTGAAGTCGTACATGAGCGGCGTCGAGCGCCATTCCGGCTCACCGGGCGCGAGATACACGACGCGCGCCGCGATCAGATCGTGACCGTCCTTGAAGATGTTGGCCGACACGGAAACGGTGCTCCCCTGCGTCCGTTTCACGGGATAGCGTCCACCGTCGAGCTGCGGCGTCACGGCTTCGATGACGACGCGCGGCGGTTCCGAAGCGGGGCTCATGGCCGAACCCGTGTACCTCAGGGCTTCACGGCCGAGCAAGTGGACGCGAAACCCCCGCGTCCAAACGTGATCGAAGGGCTACTCGACGCGAAATCCGTACAGCCGGAGCGGCGTCGGCGGCGGGATCGTCGGGCGCGGCATGTCGCGATTCGACGGCAGCGTTTCCCAGCGGAGCAGGTAGACGATGGTCGGATCCGGGCTCCGGCCCGCGTCTTTTTGCCAGCGCACCTGCATCTCGGGCGTCGGCGATTCGACCTCGGCGAGCTCCGCGGGGTAGGGCACCGGTTGCGGGATCGTTTCTTCCGCGGCGAGCGTGTCGGGGTTCAGGCGGAAGGCGCCGAGTCCGCCGTAGCGCGCGTGGTAGAAGTTCTGGGTGAGGGTGCCGTCTTGCTGGAGCACGACGGGCTCGACTTCGATTTCGAAGACGAGCGTGCCGCCGCCGCCGAAGTCCCAGCGATAGTCCCAGTCGGAGGTGACGTGCGGCACCCACGCGCCGTTCTCGAAGCGCGCGTTGTAAAGCTGCGTGTTCCCGGCTTGATCGAACTTGTGATAGGCGACGATCGGACGCTCCTGGGCGTCGAACCCGACCTTGGTGTTGTTGTTGATCATCCCGCCGTTCACGGGGACGGGGTCGACGACGTCGGAGCTCGCGAGGCTGATGGGGAGATTCACGTCGTCGCCGGACGCCGCCTCCCAGTTCACGAGATCGCCCGTGCGCGCGTACGAAAGGTCGTGGTTGGTCGATGCGTCCGCGGTCTCGCGCCACACCCACACCAGGTGAAAGAGGCCGTCCGGGCCCTGAATCGGTCCCACCGGGTACGCGTTGCGCTGGCCCTGCCCGTCGGTGAGCGAGGTGCCGAGCAAGCGCCGCCACGATTTGCTCTGCGTCGAATAGGCGTTGAAGACGTGGTTGCCGTTGCCGCTCTCGCCGTCGCGGTACATGTAGATGAGCTCACCCGCGGGCGAGCGAAAAAACTGCGGGTACGTGCAGCGATCCTCGTTCATGCCGACCATCGAGCGTTGCTCGAAGGTCTCGATATCGAGCGGGCTCGTCGTGCGAAAGTAGACGAGCGGCGAGCTGTGCATGTTGCCCGACAGGTGAAGGAAGCCGTCGTCGTCGACGGCCATCACGATGTCGTTGTGGCTGTCCCAACCGACGGAGCTCGGCAGCGTGACGAGCTGCCACTCGCTCGAGCCGAGCGTGCGCGCCGCGACCGTGAGCGCGCGATCCTCGTCGTAGAAGGCCGCGAACTGCCGATCCTCCCGGGTCAGCAACGCAAACTTCACCGGATGCCCCGACCACACGTCGGTGATCGTCAGCTCCTCCGGCTCGAGCCCGCCCCCGCCCATCCCCGCCGCCCCACTCCCCGCACTTCCGCTCGCTCCACCCGTCGCCCCACCGCTCCCCGCGGCATCTCCTCCGCTCCCTCCCGTTCCCGCGCCCGCCGACCCTGCCAGTCCCGCCGACCCTCCCGCTCCCGCTGACCCTCCCGCTCCCGCTTGCCCTGCCCCTGCCCCACCCCCCACTGCGCCACCCGCACCCGCGCGCCCGCCTCCACCCGCGCCCGCACTCATCCCCGCACTCCCCGCCTTTCCGGCGCTCGCACTCCCCGCGCTCCCTGCCGGCGTCCCCGCCATACCGCTCCCACCCGCGCCGCTCCGGCCTCCGTTCTCCTCACCCGGCGCCGCATCATTCCCACACGCGCCGAGCGCAACCGCCGCCAGCAGCGAAACCCATCCACGTTTCCCAATCGTCACTAAGGCACCGTCCCCGCGAGCACGCGATCGAGCATCGTCACGAGCCTTGCCCGAATCTCGGCACGCGTCGTCCCCTGATAGTACTCCGCCGCGCCCGGCGTTCCATACGTCGCCTTCAGGCCGCCTTCTCCGGTCACGCAAGCGCTGAACGTGTAGGTCTGCGGCTGCGCCGCGACCCCGAGGCCGACCCCCGCGTTCGCCAGATCCTGGAGGTGATCCGCCCCACAGCGCATGTT
>DASXWF010001360.1:0-3391 GCA_036503835.1 Polyangiaceae bacterium
GCCGCGGAGCTCGATGACGCCCGTGTCGGCCCCGTCCTGGCTAACGACCACGACCTGCGAAGCGCCGGACATGCAGATCATCTGGATGAAATCGATCGGGTTGAAGCTCGCCCGCACCGCCGCCGACGGCCGGCTCGAGCCACGCGCGAGCAGCACCAGCGTCTCCTCCGGCACGGGACGCGCCGCCGCTTTGACCCCGGGCGGCATCTCGATCTCCTGGCCGTCGTCGGTCACCAGCAGCACGCGCGGCGTGCGCGTGAGCAGCCGCTCGACCGCGTCTTCGGGGGCGCCGGGCAACGAGCTCGCGTACACGACGAAGCCGACCTCGGAGGTGTCCTCGATGGCCTGCTCGAGCTCACCCCAGTCCGCCGCCCCGAGCGCGCTCACGCTGGTCTGCGCGGCAATGATGCGAATGCAGCGCAGGCGCTCTTTGAGCTCGGGATCGGCGACCAGGGCGAGGCTCATTCCACCCCTAGCGACTTTCACCCTGCCCCAAGGAGCGCTTGAACATCACTTCGGCCGCCCTGTCGCCCGGGCGGATCTTCAGGCACGCGTCGAAATACTCGGCGGCGTCGGCGAAACGGCGCTGCACGAAGAGCGCCGTCCCGCGCGAAAATGCTTCCTTGTACTTGCGGTCCTCTTCCGTCTCGACGCGCGAACCGATCGAGGGTGCCAGGGATCCGCTGCGCGCCGTGTCGGGCGGACGCGAATCGGTGTCCTCCTGAGCATTACCCCCCGCGTCGTACGAGCGGAGACCCGACGTGGGCGGGCGCGAAGCAGGTGGGTACGAGGCGGGCGTGGCGGCCGGCGCCGGGTCAGGCGTGACCCGCGGCATCTCCATCGAGTAGATGCGCGGCGGCTCCTGTCCCGAGTACAGACCAATCAAGACCTGGAGCGTGCGGAGCTGCCCGAGCGGGCACATCTGCGCGAGATCGCCGTAGGTAGAGGTCCCGTCGATGTAGCGCGCGAGCAGTACGGCGTCGGGCGAGCGCACCGAGGACAGGGGAATCGGCTTGGCAATCTGATCGAGCCCGCCGAGCCGTTTGGCGTAGGAGCCGACCAGAAATTCCTTGAGCTGATCGATGCTGCGCTGAAGCTCGGGATCCCCGGGGGCCTCGGAACGGGCGCGGTAGAGCGCCGCGAGCGCTTCCTCGTAACGCTTCTCGCGCAGGAACCCGACCACGTCCGCGCGCACCGCCGCGACTTTTTGGAGTGCGTCGCCGTCTGGTCTCACCGCCAAAGCTGATTCGCCTCCCCGCATGATTGCTCAAATGAAAGTTTTGGGCGCGGTCCCTTCGCGCAGGGACGGGCAATATACCTCGGTGTCCGCCCGCTCCGCTAGAGGTCAGCTGGGGCGTCGTTCAACACGTCGGCGATGGGGCGCAATACGTTGGGGCGCGCCCAGGAAACCGGGCGCTTTCGCCCGGCCTTTCAGCGCGCTTCTCACCCCTCTTCGTTTCCACGGCCGTCTCGTCGTGCGTTCGGAGCGCGAGCGCGTTCTTTCGGCGCTTTCGGCGCCCGACGGAAACAATCGTGAGAGTCTCGCCCCCACGATGGACGGGGTGCTCTTTCCAATCAGAGCACCATTCGTTCTCACTTCGATAAGCCGGAAGCGCCACCGTGCGCGCTTCGGATCCGTTTGCCTACACGCCGGAGGCGCGCGACGAGGTCGTGGCGCTCGAGGTACTGGACCCAAAAGAGGTTCGGCCACCCCCCATACGCCGTGAGCGCGATGTACGCCGCGTCGGCTTCCGCGAGCACGGCGCGCGCGTTCCGGGCACCGGGGTGCTTTTCGAGCCACGCAACGTAAGGCGCGAGCGACTGGAAGCTACCGGAGCTCGCCTCGAGGTAGGAGACGATGTTCTTCGCCTCCGCGCTGCCCGGCGCGAAGCGCGGATACAGCATGCTGAAGCCACGGTAGACGCCGGGATCGTCGCCGCTGCCGAGCTCGCGCCAGGCACGCGCGAGCTCGAGCTCGTCACCGGACCGTCGAAGCTTCGCGATGCGCTCGAGGGCCGACGCGCGCTCCGGCTGCGGGACGCGCAACGCTCGCGCGGCCCCCGCAACGTCGCCGCTTCGCAGCAGATCGGCGGCGACGGCGCTCTGGGCCTCGCCGCGCAGCAGCGGATCCGGATCGCTCGTCAGCGCGGCGAGCTCGCGCCGCGGCGCCAGGACCTGGACGAGGTAGCTGACGTTGACGCCGTTCAGCGCAGGCAGGCGCGCCGCGCGCAGCGGATCGCCGAGCTCCACGTAGCTCTTGGCGAGCAAGCTCGCTTGCTCCTCGTCGGCGTCGAGCAACGCGAGCTGCTCGGCGGCCTCTCGCCAGCGGCCGCGCTGTTGGAGCGCGACGGCCCGCAGCTTCCCCCAGTAGTTCGAGGGCTTCGCGGCGTGCGCCGGAAAGCCTGCCGGAAGCTCGGCACCTGGCGGTCGGTGCGTCACCACGCGCAGCAGGCGCTCCTGCAGCGCGACGCCGGCGCGGTTCGAAGCCTTCTCGGAGAGCGCCCACCAGCGGGACCAGCGCTCCGGTGTGGCGCTGGCGTCGTCGACGAACGGCGCGAGCAGGAGCGGATCGCCGAGCGCGTCGAGATCCGCCGCGGCGGGCCACAGGTTCTGTTGGACGAGGTAGCGGAGCTCCGCGAGCGCTCGCACGCGGCGCCGCGGGAACAGCCGAAATAGAATGCGATAAGCCGCTTCGTGCTTGCCCTCGAAGAAGTGAATTCGCACCTGCCAGAGCTCGACCAGATCGCGGAGCGGATGGCCGGGATTGGCCCGCAGCCAGCTCCGCGCCGCGGCGTGCTGCTCCACCCAGAGCGCGGCGGGCACGGCGGCGCGCGTACCCGCGGACCAACCGTTCGGCACGCGGCGCCGGAAGTCGTCGACCAGGTCGAAGAACTTCCGACTCGGACTCGTAGCGCCGCTCGGCTCGAGCACGGCGAGCGCTCGCAGCAGTACGGGACGGTGGGGAGCAGCGAGCACCGGCGGCAGCGCGTACCAGCGCTCGACCAGCGCGCGCGCTTCCTTGCGAGCGCGCTCGCGATCGTTCGCCGCGAGCGCGGCCTCGAGCGCGCGCGCATCCGGAGGCGGCACCGCCGCGAGTCCCTCGTACGCGAATTTCCAAGAGATTTCCGCTTCTTCCGGATAGACCGAGCGAAACGGATAGAGAAAGGCGACTTCGGCCCGCGGCGCGTCGTAGTTCCACTCGAGCAGCTCGGGAGCCGCGGCGACGCTCGGGCTCCACACGTAGGGCCCGCCGCAGGCCTCGGCTCGCCTGGTGTCGCGCGCGAGCACGAAGAGGAGCACGCCCAGCAAAAGGACGGCGAACGGTCTCACGGCGCACCCTTCAAGAGCGCGAGGGTTTTCGAATACTCGATGCCCGCCGGGAAGATCCAGA
>DASXWF010001361.1:0-9254 GCA_036503835.1 Polyangiaceae bacterium
AGTACGGAGGCACCGGCCTCGGGCTCTCCATTTCGCGCGATCTCGCGCGCCTGCTCGGCGGTGAGCTCGCGGTCGAGAGCGCGCCCGGACGCGGCAGCACCTTCACCCTGAGCTTGCCGGAGCAGTACGTAGAGAAGGAAGGCGTGCGCTCGCCCGGCGTCGCGCCACGGCCGCCGCGCGCCGGCCGACTCCCGGCGCCGCGCGCGCCCGAAGAGTCCCCGGCCAGCGCCCCGATTCCCGACGATCGCGCGACGATCGAGCCGTCCTCGCGCTCGATCCTGGTCGTCGAGGACGACCTCGCCTTCGCCCGCATCCTGGTCGACCTGGCTCACGAGCTCGACTTCAAGGTGATCGTCGCCGATACGGCCGAGCAGGGGCTGGCGCTCGCCGCGCGCCATCGACCGAGCGCGATCGTGCTCGACGTAGGCCTCCCCGACAGGTCCGGGCTCTCGGTGCTCGACGCACTGAAGCACAGTCCGGCCACGCGCCACATTCCGGTGCACGTCGTGTCCGTCGATGACTACGCGCAATCGGCCCTGGAGATGGGCGCGCTCGCCTACGCGTTCAAGCCGGTGAAGCGCGAGGAGCTGGTCGAGGCGTTCAAGAAGCTCGAGGCGAAGTTCACGCAGAAGCTCAGCCGCGTGCTGGTCGTCGAGGACGACGCGGTGCATCGCGAGAGCACCTGCCGCCTGCTCGAGGGCGACGGCGTGGAGCTCGTCGCGGTCGGGACCGCGGCCGACGCGCTCGAGGCGCTGCGCGGCTCCCCGTTCGACTGCGTGGTGCTGGACCTTTCGCTGCCGGACGCGAGCGGCTTCGAGCTCCTGGAGCGCATCGCGGAAGGAGGGTCGGCGCCGCCGCCCGTGATCGTCTACACCGGGCGCTCGCTCTCGCGCGAGGAGGAGCAGACGCTGCGTCGCTTCTCGACGTCGATCATCATCAAGGGCGCCCGCTCGCCCGAGCGCCTGCTCGACGAGGTGACCTTGTTCCTGCACCAGGTGGAGGCGGATCTGCCGCCCGAGCGCCAGCGCATGCTGAAGGCCGCGCGCCAGCGCGACGCGGTGTTCGAGCGGCGGCGCGTGCTGATCGTCGAGGACGACGTGCGCAACATCTTCGCGCTCACGAGCGTGCTCGAGCCTCGCGGCGCGCGCGTCGAGATTGCCCGCAACGGCCGGGAAGCGCTCGAGCACCTGCGGGAAAAGCCCGGCGTCGACCTGGTGTTGATGGACGTGATGATGCCCGAGATGGACGGTCTCGAGGCCACGCGCGAGATCCGCAAGCAGCGGGAGCTCGCGAAGTTGCCCATCATCGCGCTGACCGCGAAGGCGATGGCCGACGATCGGGAGAACTGCCTCGCTGCCGGCGCGAACGACTACATCGCCAAACCACTCGATGTCGACAAGCTCCTGTCGCTGGCGCGCGTATGGATGCCCAAGTGATGTCTGCCGCGGCGGACGACGCCGACCTCGCCTGGCTGCTCCAGGTGCTGTTCGAGCGCTATCACTACGACTTTCGGCTGTACGCCGAGGCCTCGCTCAAGCGTCGCGTCGCGTCCGCCCTCCAGCATTTCGGGTACGACAGCGTCCGTGGGCTCGGCGCGCGCGTGCTCGAGGACGCGCAGCTGTTCAGCGAGCTCCTGCGCTTCTTGACGGTGCAGGTGAGCGATCTGTTTCGCGATCCCGACTACTTTCGAGCGATCCGGGAGCAGGTGTTGCCGGTGCTCGCGACGTATCCGTCGCTGCGCGTGTGGGTCGCGGGGTGCGCGACGGGGGAAGAGGCGTACTCGCTCGCGATCGTGCTGGCGGAGGAAGGCCTGCTCGGCCGCGCGCAGATCTACGGGACGGACATTCACCCGGAGAGCTTGCGAGTCGCGGCGGAGGGCGTCTATCCGGTCGACCGCTTCGCTCGCTTCAGCGAAAACTATCGACTCGCGGGCGGGAAGGGCTCGCTCTCGGACTTCTACACCGCGGGCTATTCGGGCGCAGTGCTCGATCGCTCGCTGAAGAAGAACATTCTGTTCGCCGACCACAGCCTCGCGACCGACAGCGTGTTCGCGGAGATGCACCTGATCTCGTGCCGTAACGTGCTCATCTACTTCGATCGCGAGCTCCAGAACCGAGCGGTGTCGCTGCTCTACGACTCGCTCTGCCGGCGTGGGTTCCTGGGCCTGGGGCTCAAGGAAACGCTGCGCTTCTCCGCGCGCGCGGACGGCTTTCGGGAGTTCGTTCCCGACGCGCGCATTTACCAGCGGCTCTGAGCATGTCGAAGCGAACGGAAGCAATCGTGATCGGCGGCTCGACGGGCGCGCTCGAGGCGCTTCAGACGCTCCTGCCTGCGTTGTCGGGTGCTCTGGGCGTCTCGATCGCCATCGTGCTCCACCTGATGCCCGACAAGCCGAGCGCCCTGTCGGCCGTGCTGGCCTGGAAGACCGGCCTGCCCGTGAAGGAGGCGGACGACAAGGAGCCGCTCGTCGCGGGCCACGTCTACGTCGCGCCGCCGAACTATCATTTGCTCGTCGAGAAGGATCGCCGCTTCTCGCTGTCGGTCGACGCGCCCGTCCATTTTTCGCGCCCGGCCATCGACGTGCTGTTCGAATCGGCGGCCGACGTGTTCGGCCCGGCGCTCGTAGGCGTGCTGCTTTCGGGCGCGAACGAGGACGGCGCGCGCGGCCTCGCGCGCATTCGTGCCGCCGGCGGCACCACCGTCGTGCAGACGCCGGCGAGCTCGGCGGCGCCTCAGATGCCGGAAGCCGCGCTGCGCCTCGGCGGTGTCGACTACGTGACGCCGCTCGTCGAACTAGGGCCGTTGCTCGCGCGGCTCGCAGCAGGTGACCCCGCGGGATCCCCGCCCGCTACCAAGGAACGCGGATGAAAGCAGATTCGGCGAAATTTCTCCTGGTCGATGACGTGGAAGAAAACCTGGTGGCGCTGGAGGCGCTCCTCCGGCAGGACGGTCTCACGCTCCTGAAGGCCCGCTCGGGCCTGGAAGCGCTCGAGATCCTGCTGGTGCACGACGTTGCCCTGGCGCTGCTCGACGTGCAGATGCCCGGGATGGACGGGTTCGAGCTCGCCGAGCTCATGCGCGGCTCGGAGCGCACCAAGCACGTGCCGATCATCTTCGTGACGGCGGGCACGCGCGATCCGTTGCGTACGTTCAAGGGCTATGAGAGCGGCGCCGTCGATTTTCTGCACAAGCCGATCGAGCCGTTGGTGCTGAAGAGCAAGGCAGACGTGTTCTTCCAGCTCTACCAGCAGCGCAAGGAGTACGAGCAGGCGCTGCAGATGAACGACCTGTTCGTGGGCATCCTGGGGCACGACCTCAGGAATCCGCTCGGAACGCTGCTCACCGGTGCGCAGGTGCTGGAAGCGCAGATCAGCGACGAGCGCCAGCTCCGCACGCTCCAGCGCATGAAGTCCGCGGGCCGGCGCATGACGGACATGATCGAGCAGATGCTCGATCTCACGCGGGCGCGCCTGCTGGACGGCGTCGGCCTCGCGCGCTCGCGGCTGCGCGCCGACGTGGCGGCCCTCGTGCAGCGCACGGTGGAGGAGCTGCGCGGCGCGCATCCCGAGCGGCAGATCGTCTGCACCAGCGCGGAGCCGTGCGTCACGACCGGGGACCCCGATCGCCTGCTGCAACTGTTCTCCAACGTCATCGGCAACGCGCTCCAGCACGGCGACCCCGGCACGGCGGTGACGGTTGAGGTCAGCTGCAGCGAGCACGAGGCCAAGCTCACCGTCCACAACGTGGGGACGATTCCGCCCGAGCTCATGCCGGCGCTCTTCGACCCGTTTCGCCGGCGCCAGGGGCCGCGCGCGGCCTCGCAGGGTCTCGGCCTCGGCCTCTACATCTCGCAGCAGATCGCGCTCGCGCACGGCGGCAGCGTCGAGGCGAATTCGAGCAAGGATTCGGGAACCGTGTTCACCGTCCGCATCCCGCGCCGGGCTCCCGACGCCGCCGGGCTGGACGGCGAACCGCGGCTCAGGACGGTGCTCGTGGTCGAAGACGATCCGGACACGCGCGAGTCGTTGCAGGAGGCGTTCGAAGAGGAAGGTTACCGGGCGCTCACGGCGTCGGACGGCCGCGAGGCGATCGAGCGCCTGAGCGACGAGAAGCGCCGGCCCGACGTGGTGGTGCTCGATATCGCGATGCCGGTCATGGACGGCACTCGCGTGTACGACGCGATGCAGGCCGATCCGGCGCTCTCGCGCATCCCGATCGTGGCTTCGACGGCGAGCCCGGAGCGTGCGCCGTCCGGCGTGGTGGTCGTCCAGAAGCCGTTCAAGCTCGAGCGGCTGCTGCGGACCGTCGCCGTGCTCTGCGAGGGAGGAGTCGCGTGAGGTCTCTGCACGGCCAGCTGCGCGCGGCGACGGCGTCACTGCACGAGCGGCTCGAGGCCAGCGTGCCGCTCCTGCGGCCTTCGGCCGGCGAGCACACGTACCGCTGGTACCTCGCGCGGCTTTACGGAGTCTCCGTGCCGCTCGAGCGCGCCGTCGGCGGCGTCGCGGGTCTCGACGCGCTCGGGCTCGATCTCGGCGGCAGGCGGAAGAGCGGAGCGCTCGCGAGCGACCTCGCGGCGCTGGGTCTCGAGGCTCGGGCGCTCGCCAAGCTGCCGCGCTGCGGTTTCTTGCCGGAGCTCTCGGACGTGCCGGCGGCGCTCGGCTGCCTGTACGTGATGGAAGGCGCGTCGCTCGGGGGTCAGGTGCTGCACCGGGAGCTCTCCTGTCGCATGCCGGAACCCATGCGCGTGGCGTCCCGCTATCTCCGGTTCTACGGGGCGGAGACGGGCGCGCGCTGGCGAACGTTTCTCGCCGCGCTCGCGAGCTACGACGGCGACGCGGAAGCCTCGGCCGCCGCCGTGCACACCGCGCGCGCGACCTTCGTGGTGCTTCAGGGTTGGCTCGCCGAGCCGCCCCGACGCTTCGCGGCCGGAGGCGCCACGGGAGCCCTGGATGCCTGACGCTCTCGATCTTTCCCGCGTGCGTGCGGACTACCTCAGAGCCCAGCTCGGAGGAGACCGCCGCGAGGCGCTCAGGATCGTCATCGACGACGGACTCGCGCGCGGTGCGTCCGTGCTCGACGTCGAGCTCGCGGTGATCCAGGAGGCGCAGCGCGAGATCGGACGACTCTGGCAGGAGAACGTCATCACCGTCGCGGACGAGCACATGGCGACCGCGATTTCGAACATGGCGCTCTCGCATCTTTACGATCACGCCCGGCGCGCGCCCGAGAACGGCAAGAAGGTCGTGGTCGCCTGCGTGGAGGGCGAGCTCCACGATTTTCCGGCGCGGCTCGTCGCGGACGCGCTCGATCTCGCGGGCTTCGAGGTGCGCTACCTCGGCGCCAGCGTGCCGGCGGACGGGCTGCTCGCGACGCTCGAGCGCGAAAAGCCCGACCTGCTCGCGCTCTCGGTGACGATGACGTTCAACGTGCCGGCGCTGCGCAGCGCCGTCGTGCGCGTGCGGGGAAAGAGCAGCGTGCCGATCGCCGTCGGCGGGCACGCGTGCGCGTGGATGACCGAGCTCGCGGCCGACGTGGGCGCCGACGCCACCGCGCGCGACGCGCGCGAGCTCGTGGCCGCGGCGTGCCGGCTGTTGGGGGTCTCGACATGAACGACGCACTCGTCACCGCGCTGGAAGAGCGCGGTCCGGCTTTCTCGGCGCTGGTCCTCGCCGACATGTACCAGGATCCGTTCTGGCTCGAGCGCTTCGGCGAGCGCGGGCGGCGGTACGCGGCGGAGGACTCGACGCACCACGTCCGCTACCTCGTGCAAGCGCTGGTAGCCGGCGATACCGGCGTGCTCGAGAGGTACGCGCGCTGGCTGCGCACGGTGCTGGTGGCGCGCGGCATGTGCTCCCGGCACCTGGACGAGCACTTCGAGCGGCTCGGCGTCGTGCTCGCGTCGGCGCTCCCCGGCGCCGAACGCGCCGTCGCGTACCTCGAGCGGGCCCGTGCCGCTCTGCACAGCGAGGACGGTCCGGCTCGCGAGCTCGAGGCCGCGGCTCCGGCACTCCTCGACGCGGCCGTCGACGACCTCCTCGAGCACGAGCCTTCCGGCGCTTCCGTTTGGGGCGAGCGGGGACGCGCGGCTCGTCGCGAGCAGCTCAGGTATCGCCTTTCGTACCTGTGCGACGCGGCCGCTTTCGGCCGGCCGGAGCTGTTCTCCGAATACGTCGGTTTCCTGGTCGCGGCCGCCTGCCGGCGTGGCCGATCGGCGGCCGCCGTGCACGCGGAGATCAACGCGCTCGCGCGGGCCGTCGGCCGGGCTCCGGAGCTGCTTGCCGAGACGCGAGCGCGGGCAGGGGAACTCCTCTCCGCCGCGCTGGCGGAGCTCGAGAAACGCGCGGCGGAGAGCGCGCTTCGCACCGCGGAGGGAGCCACGTCATGAACGGAACCGCGAGCGCCGGTTGGGAGGACGAGAGCCGGGAACTTTGGCTCACCTGCGACGCCGCGGGCACGATCGCAGGGATCGACGCCCGCGCGGAGCGCCGGCTCGGCGCGCGCGTGGGTGGCTCGCTGCTCGCCTCCGTCGTCACCGGCACCGAAGACAAGGCTCGCGCGCTGCTCGCGCGGGGAGGAGCCGAGCGCATCAGCGGCTGGGAGCTGCCGCTCGTCGCGAACGGCAAGGCCGTCACGGTCTCGTTCTGCGCCCGGCCCGGGGAGGACGGTCTGGTCCACCTGTACGGCTTCGTCATGCCCGACGGCTACGGGGAGGCCGTCAGCCAGCTCAGCGAGACCATGGCGGAGATCGTCGGCCTTCACCGCGAGGTCGCGCGCCAGAAGAAGGAGCTCGAGCGTCAGCACGCCGAGCTCATGCGGGCGTATCGCGAGCTCGACGAATCCAACCGCGGAGTCTTGACCCTGCACGCCGAGCTCGCCGACAAGGCCGACGTGCTGAAGCGCGCGGCGGACGTGAAGGGCCGCGTCGTCGCGAACGTGAGCCACGAATTTCGCACGCCGCTCCACACGATTCTCGGTCTGTCGAAGCTCTTGCTCGACGGCGCCGACGGCTCCCTCGGCGAGGAGCAGGCCAAGCAGGTGCGCTTCATCCGCAGCTCCGCGGAGGAGCTGCACGCGCTCGTCAGCGACTTGCTCGATCTCTCCAAGGCCGAGTCGGGTACGGCCATCGTGCGCTCGGCGAGGTTCGGCGCCACCGACTTCTTCGCGTCGCTGCGCGGACAGCTCCGGCCCCTGCTCGAGACGCCCGAGGCCGTGGAGCTCGTGTTCGAGGAGCCCGCCGCCGGGGTCGAGCTCGAGACGGACGAGAGCAAGGTCGCGCAGATCATGAGAAATCTGGTGTCGAACGCGCTCAAATTCACCGAGCGCGGCGCGGTGCGCGTCTCGTTCGAGCTTTGCGACGGCTGGGCCGTCCTCAGGGTCGCGGACAGCGGCGTCGGTATCGCACGCGAGCATTTCGACGTCGTGTTCGAGGAATTCGGTCAGGTGGAGAGCGCCGTGCAGTCGCGCCTGCGGGGTACGGGCCTCGGGTTGCCGCTGTCGCGCAAGCTCGCCGAGCTGCTCGGCGGGACGCTCACGCTCGAGAGCGAGCTCGGCGCCGGCTCCACGTTCACCCTGCGCATTCCGGCCGTTCACCCCGAGGTGAGCGAGATCCAACGCATCGAGCGGCAGGCGCCGGATCCGGCGCGGACGCGCGTGCTGGTCGTCGAGGACGATCGCAAGACCATCTTCATCTACGACAAGTACCTGTCGATGGCGGGCTACCAGGTGATTCCCGCCCGCAACACCGACGACGCGCGCGAGCTGATCAAGGCCGAACGTCCTGCGGCGGTCGTGCTCGACATCATGCTCGAGGGCGAGGCGAGCTGGAACTTCCTCGCCGAGCTGAAGCGGGATGCCGACACCAAAGACATCCCCGTGCTGGTCGTGACCGTGACGAGCAAGGAGAAGAAGGCAAGAGCGCTCGGCGCCGACGAATTCTGGCTGAAGCCGGTCGACCAGGACCAGCTCCTGCGCAAGCTCGGCACGCTCTCGCGCCCGCGTTCCCCGGCGCGCGTGCTCGTGATCGACGACGACGAAAAGGCCCGCTACCTCCTGCGCAAGTACCTCCAAAACAGCGCGTACCAGCTGCTCGAAGCCAGCACGGGACCCGACGGCGTGCTGTGCGCGCGCGAGCAGCGCCCGGAGGTCATTCTGCTCGACTTCTTGCTCGACGACATGACGGCGTTCGACGTGCTCGACGAGCTCAAGGCGGATCCGCGCACGCGCGGCATCCCCGTCGTGATCGTCACCTCCCACCTGCTCGAGGCGCACGAGCGGCAGCGGCTGGCCGCGGAGACCGAAGCGATCGTCTCGAAGGACAACCTCTCGCGTGAGCTCGCGATCAACCGCATTCGCGACGCGCTGCACAAGGCCGGAGTCGCCGGGAGCAAGGAGGCGCACGGATGACCGAGGCCGCCGAGTCCGCGGCGAGCGACGCGCTGATCCTGAACGTCAACGACGCCGAAGGTGCGCGTTACCTCGTGAGCCACATCCTGAGGCGCGCCGGCTTCGATGTGATCGAGGCGGGGACGGGAGAGGGCGCGCTCGCGCGCATCGCGGCGGACGCGCCCGACCTCGTGGTGCTGGACGTGCGCTTGCCCGACATCGACGGCATCGAGGTTTGCCGTCGCGTGCGCGAGACGCCTCGGGAGCGCCCGATCAAGATCCTGCACACGTCCGCCACGTACATCGACTCGGCGAACCGCGTGGAGAGCCTCGACAACGGCGCGGACGGCTACCTCGTCCAACCGTTCGAGCCGGAGGAGCTGGTCGCGACGGTGCGCTCGCTCTTGCGTCTGAACGACGCCGAGCAAGAGCTGCTCGGCAAGACGCAGGAGCTGCGCGAGGCGGATCGCCGCAAGGACGAATTTCTGGCGATGCTCGCGCACGAGCTCAGAAACCCGCTCGCTGCCATCAGCGCTTCGCTGCCGGTGCTCGAACGGCGAGAGCCGCTCGACGACGTCGAGCGCCACGCGCGCGACGTGCTCGAACGGCAGGTCGGGCATCTCGCTCGACTGGTCAACGACCTGCTCGACATGGCGCGGGTCACGCAGGGCAAGATCGAGCTGCACGCCGAAAACATCGATCTCGTGCCGCTGCTCCGGCGGGTCGCCGATCAGGTGCTCGATACGCGCTTCTTGCCGCGCCGGCAGACGCTGCGCTTCTCCGTGCCGAAGCTGCAGGCCGTCGTGGTCGGCGACGTGACGCGGCTCGAGCAGATTTTTTCCAACCTGCTCGACAACGCCAGCAAGTACACG
>DASXWF010001362.1:0-3047 GCA_036503835.1 Polyangiaceae bacterium
GACCACCGCAGGCAGCGCAGTGGTTCAGCCGATCGTGCGCACCGAAATCGTACCGTGGCCGAACGGCACGCGCGGCGCTCGTCGAAGCGCAACCCTTCCGCACACCCGCGGCAATGTAGCTCGACAGCGTGCGATCGAGTCACGGTCTGCACTCCCTACGTGCACCCACGCTGCCGCACCCGCAGGCCGCCTAAAGCCAGTTCGCGATCTGCCGTTCAGACCTTTTCGTGAAGCTCCGAAGTTTGCGCGAGGGTTCGGGGAGGACAGCGCACGCCGCGCTGGTTGTCTTGGGTGTTGCACTCGTAGGGTGCTCCGACGAGCCGGTAGAACCGAAGCCGTCCGTCGAGCTTGCCTGGATCTCGAAGGGCCGCTGCAACAGCTTCTTCGACATCGGCCGTTTCGGGGTGCGCTTGGCCGGTCAGGACCTGGCGGCGGGCGGCGAAGCCGACGTGCACGTCGAGCTGCTCGAGCCGGACGACTGCGAAGGGGCCGCGGCCCCGCCGCCGGCCCCGGAGGGCTGCGAGACGGCCGCCGCGCAGATGGCGACGGTGGAAGAGGCCATCGCGAAACCCGTCGACGCGCTCGCGATCTCGGTCTCGAATCCGACTTGCCTGACGCCGCTGCTCGACCGCGCGGTGGATCAGGGCATCAAGGTCCTCACCTTCGACTCGGACGCGCCGGACAGCCGCCGTCAGGTGTTCTACGGCATGGACAACCGCGCGGCGGGGAGGCTCATCGCGCGCTCGCTCGCGGGCCTGCTCGGCGGGAGCGGCAAGGTCGCGATCCAGACGTCCATGAGTAAGGACGCCGCGGGGGCGTATCATCTCAGTACTTCGACGAGCTACGTCGAACGCATGGCGGGCATCGAGGAAGGGCTCGCGGAGCATCCGGAGCTGACGCTCTCGGCGGTGGTCCCCTGCATCGGCAACGACGTGCTCGATCCGGCCTGTGCGACGGAGCTCGAGGCGCTGCTCGAGGACGATCCCGAGATCAGCGGCCTGCTCCTCGCGCGCGGCAAGGTGCTGCGCGAGGCCGATCTGGCGGAACACGCGCCGGAGCTCACCGAGGGCATCGAGGCGGGCCGGCTGCACGCCGTCGCGATGGACGCGCCCGACGATGCGCTCGCCAACATCAGGGCGGGTTACGCAGAGTTCGTGATTGCGCAGAAGCAGTTCGGCTGGGGCTACGACGTGATGACGCTCGCGTACGACATGCTGATGCACGGCGCGGAACCGCCCGCGTTCTACGATTCGGGCTTCTACGTGGTGTGTCCGAACAACGTGGATGCGTACGAACGCATGTGGGAAGGGCACGACTTCCGCGACGAGCTCGAGCCCTGCGAGACCCTCGAGTAGGCACGGCGCCACGAGCGCGATGTCACGGTGCGATCGGGCGTTGGTGCTCCGCGAGCCACGTGAACACTTCGTCCATCGTCTGCTCCGGGTGCGCGCCCATCGAACCGTGCGTCGCCTCGGGGATGAGCATGAAGGTCGCGGGGACGCGCGCCCCCTTCAGCACCTTCGCGCTCGCCTGCATGAGATCCAGCCGATCGCGATCGCCCGCCAGGGCGACCGCGCCGCGCAGCTTCTCGAGGCCCTGCGCCTTGGCGGCGTACGGCCCGCCCATCAAGACCAATCGCGTGTAGCGCTCGGGGAAGGTCCGCGCGAGGGACTCGGCGCGCGTCGCGCCCTGCGAGTAGCCGATGACGATCACGTCCTCGATCGGCTCGGCCGCGCCGAGTGCGCGAAAGGCCCGCACGATCCGGGCGTCGAGCGCGTCGAGATCCTTCGACCAGCGCGCCCAGGGCCCGTTGCCGCAAGGAACGTCCGCCTGCGGCGCGATCAGCGTGCCGCGCCGCGCCGCAGTCCGCTGAAACGCCTCGGCGTAGCCCTGGCCGTGCCCGCACATCCCGTGCAGAAATACGATCTTTTCCGGCCCGCGCGGTCCGCCGCGCAGCACGTACACGGGCGGCTCGTTCGGCTGCTCGAGCGCCTCGATCCGAATCGGCCCTTCCTCGTTCCGCTCCGGCGCGGCCGATTGCACGGCGGCCGCCGCGTCCGGCCCTTCCGCGGCGCTCCGTGAACACTGCCGATCGAACAACGGCACGAGAGCGAGACACAGGAGAGCCACCCGCATCGGCACAGGCATAACCAACCACCCGGCACCGTCAAGCCGCGCGGCAGATCGCCGCAGGTGCGACGGCGCCGGCCGTCACTTGAGGACGGGTTTGATGTCGACGACCGGAGTCCCGTCGATCGCCTCGATCGGACCGACCCGCAGCCGGGTGCCCTCGATCGAGTGCACGACGACCGGATGCAAACCGAGCGGGTTCGGCCGGTCGGGCGAGCGCGTCGCGAAGACCCCGGTGAGCGGGTTGTTCGGGTCGGAACGCGGATGAACGCGGAAGACGTCGCGCTGCGCGCGATGAAACCACGTGATTAAGATGAGCTCGTCTCCCGCCGCGATCCCGTCGAGCGCCGCGGCGGCCCACGCTTCCACGTCGAGCCAGGCGTCCGGCGCGCCTTCCGTCCCCTGCCGCGGAGCCTCCTCGAGCGTCTTCAGCGCGGAGGAGAGCACGCCAATCGGACGCAGCCACGCCTGGTTCGTTTCGTCGCTCATGTCGTTTTCCAACCAGCGCACACCTTAGGTTCGGCCGGCGTCCGAGTCCGGTGTTTTTCGCGCGAACCGGGCGACGCAGCGGCGTAGCGATTCGAAAACACCCCCTGATCGGCTCGCCAGACGTCGCACGCGACGAGCGGCGGTTTCTGGGGTGAATGACGCGCGCTACCGGCCGAATCCGTGTCTGGCACGCGCGATGCTTAGCTTCTCGGTTGCAAGGCGTCGCGGACGCGTATTCCCCCTCCGCCCCGCGACGCCTGCCTTAAACTTCGAAGCGGCCGGTGAGCCACCCTACTCCCGGCCGCTTCCCTATTTTCTGCGCAGCGTGGCCGCGCAGACCGCGTTCATCCTTCGATGAAGTCGTCGTACGTGAAGTCCGCGCACGACTCGTTCTCTTCGAGGAAGAAGCCCTGCCACACCGGGCCACC
>DASXWF010001363.1:0-3728 GCA_036503835.1 Polyangiaceae bacterium
CATTTCGGTGCGCGCCTCGCGCGCGGCGACGTTCCGCGCCGAGGAGAACATCCTGATCGGCAACACGGCCATGTACGGCGCGACCAGCGGCAAGGCGTTCTTCGCCGGACGCGCCGGCGAGCGCTTCTGCGTGCGCAACAGCGGCGCCACGGCGGTCGTCGAGGGCGTCGGCGACCACGGCTGCGAGTACATGACGGGCGGGCGCACGCTGGTGCTCGGCCGGACCGGGCGCAATTTCGCCGCCGGCATGAGCGGCGGCTTCGCCTACGTGTACGACGAGACGGGCGACTTCGACCAACGCGTGAACAAGAGCATGGTCGAGCTCGAGGCGCTGAGCCCCGAGGACGCCGCGTTCGTCGCGAGCCTGATGGAAGAGCACCGCGACCGCACGGGCAGCCGGCGCGCCGCAGCGCTGCTCGCCGACTGGGAGAAGACGCTGACTCACATGGTGAAGGTGGTGCCGAACGAGTACCGCCGCGTCCTCGAGGAACAGCAGCGCCTGCGCGAGAAAGCTTCTTCCCCGAGCCACGGCCTTCCCGTGCTACAGGCCGGAGCCAAGTAGCCGTGGGCAAAGTCACAGGTTTTCTCGAGTTCGAGCGTGTCGATCCGTCCAAGCGCCCGGTAGACGAACGCGTCCGCGACTGGCGCGAGTTCGAGCTGCCGGTGGTGCAGGAGACGGTCGCCAAGGAAGGCGCTCGCTGCATGGATTGCGGCATCCCGTTCTGCAATACGGGCTGTCCGCTCGGTAACCTGATCCCGGACTGGAACGACCACGTGTACCGGGATCAGGGCGAAGCCGCGATCACGGCCCTGCACGCGACCAACAACTTCCCCGAGGTGACCGGCCGCGTGTGCCCCGCGCCCTGCGAGGCGGCCTGCGTGCTCGGCATCAACGACGATCCGGTGAGCATCAAGCTCATCGAGCGCTCGATCGCCGATCGTGCGCTCGGTGCGGGCTGGGTGAAGCCGGTGCTGCCGAAGATCAAGACGGGCAAGACCGTCGCGGTAATCGGCTCGGGTCCGGCCGGGCTCGCCGCGGCGCAGCAGCTCGCCCGCGCCGGGCACACGGTGACGGTCTACGAGCGCGACGATCGCATCGGAGGCCTCCTCACCTACGGGATCCCCGATTTCAAGCTCGAAAAGTCGCTGATCGAAGCGCGCGTGAAGCAGATGCGCGAAGAGGGCGTCGAGTTTCGCACGAGCGTCGACGTGGGCCGCAGCGTGACGGGCGACGATCTACGCGCCAAGCACGACGCGGTGCTGCTCGCGATCGGGTCGCGCGTGCCGCGCGATCTGCCGGTGCCGGGCCGCGAGCTGCCGGGCATCCACTACGCGATGGATTTCTTGACGCAGCAGAACCGGCGCGTGGCGGGCGAAACCGTCCCCGAACAGGGCGCCCTGCTGGCGACCGGCAAGCACGTGGTCGTGATCGGCGGCGGCGACACGGGCAGCGACTGCATCGGCACCTCGCACCGCCAGGGCGCGAAGAGCGTGACGAGCTTCGAGATCATGCCGCGCCCGCCGGACGAGCGCGCGGGCTCGACGCCCTGGCCGATGTGGCCGCTGATGCTGCGCACCTCGAGCTCCCACGAAGAGGGCGGCTCCCGCGACTGGAGCGTCTCGACCGAGCGCGCGACGGGCAACGGGCGCGTGGAGCAGCTGCACTGCGTGAAGGTGAGCTTTCAAAACGGCAAATTCGAGCGCGTCGCGGGCAGCGAGTTCACGCTCGACGCGGATCTCGTCCTGTTGGCGATGGGCTTCGTGCATCCGGAGCGCGAGGGCGTCGTCGAGCAGCTCGGCGTGAAGATCAATCAGCGCGGGAACGTCGACATCGATCAGGATTTCATGTCGAGCGTTCCCGGCGTGTTCGCCGCGGGCGACTGCCAGCGCGGCCAATCGCTCGTCGTGTGGGCGATCGCGGACGGACGCAAGGCCGCGCGCGGTGTCGACCGCTACCTGATGGGCCGCAGCGAGCTCTGAGACGACTCCGTCCGGGCCGGCGAGGTCGCCTTCGCCTCGAGGCCACGTCTCCGGCGGCCCTGGTTTGACCCCTTCGGGTTACGGATCCAGCATTGAACCGCCGAGTGACATTCCTCCAGGCAGCACGGATCTTTCCACTCGCAGCATGCGCGATAGCGTGGGGCTGCGGCGGCGGAGGCGGTGAGGACTTCTTCGACGAGCTGCCCGCACCGAGCTCGTCGGGAGCCACGGCGCGCGGCGGGAGTGCCGGTACGACTGCCGGCGCGGGTGGCGTGGGGGGAGCTACCGCGGGTTCGGCCGGGACAAGCCAGGGCGGCGCCCTGGGCGGTGCCGGAACGGCCTCCGTCGCGGGAAGCAGCACGACCGGCGGCAGCGGCGCGAGCGGCGGGTCCGGCAACGCGGGGGGTTCTGGCGCAACCTCGGGCGCAGGCGGCACGCTGGCGGGCAACGGCGGCAGCGGGGGCGTGGGCGAAAGCGGTGGAGTCGGTGCCAGCGGCGGAGCGAGCGCGGGCATGGGCAGCGGCGGCGACGGCGCGGCGGGAACGAGCGGTTCCGACGCCGGCGGTATGGCCGGCAGCTCCGGCGGCGGGGCGAGTGGGGACGGCGGCGTCTCGGGCAACACGGCCGGCGGCAGCGGTGGCGAGCAGGGCGGGATGGCCGGCAAAGGCAGCGGCGGGAAGGGCGGCAAGCCCTCGTGCGCCGAACTGGCGGCGGATCTCCAGGATGCGCTCGCAGCGGCCCAGGTCTGCAGCAACACGACCGACGCGCTCCCCTGCCGCGGCTTCGTGGACGACCGCTGCGGTTGCCAGGTGCCCGTCAACGACCCGAACTCCGAGGCGACCAAGAGCTACCTCGAGCTGCTGGGAGAACTGAACGCACGCGAGGACTGCAGCGTCTTCTGCACGGATGTGCTCTGCAACGAGGCGGAGCGCGCAGTCTGTCTCACGTCCGGCCCGGGCAATCGCGGCCAGTGCGTGGCTCGCCCCGACGACATTTTCGATCTCTGAAGCCGGGGACGCGGGAACGCGAGCGCGCGAAGCTTTGCCTTGGCCGTGCCTCTAACTCTCACGAGGTGGCCAGGGCATGCGATACTCGCCCCGTGAGCGATTCGAAGGGTGCCGGCGACTCGAAACTGGACGACTCTTCGCCCACGATCGAGGTCGTACAGAAGCGACCACCCGTCGGCTCGCTGCCCGAGATCAAGATCGGCTATGCGCCGGCCGGGCGCGCTACGCTGGAGGCCATTGCGGACGAGCTCCGACCGGTCCCCGCACCGGTGCGGCAGGCGTCGAGCCCCGAAATCAGCGTGCGCGAGTCCTTCGCGGAGCGCGACACGCTGGCCGCGATTCTGGAGGAGGCCAACAGCTCGATCGTCTCCGGCAGCTCGAGCGCCGCGAAACCGGAAGAGGACGACGAGTCGCTCGCCGTCACGGCGGTGCGCAAGGCCGCTCCGGCTGCCACCCCGGCGACCTCGGCGATCGAGGTGTTCGAGATGCTGACCTTCGTCGTGCGCGGCGTCGAGCCGGGGGGACTTTCGAGCGAAGCGCTGCGCCGCCGCTTCGTCGAAGAGCGCCTGCTGAAGCGCCTGCCGGTCGCGAGCATCGCGGACGTGGATCGCGTGGACGTGACGCCCTGGACCGTGCCGGGAACGCTCGTCGTGCGCGTCTGGTGCAAGTCCGGCTGAAGCACGAGCGGGGGCAGCAATGAACGGGACGCTGGGGAGGCAGCGATCTCGGTGCCTCCTTTGG
>DASXWF010001364.1:0-3660 GCA_036503835.1 Polyangiaceae bacterium
CCGAGCGGTCCGCTTCCCGGAAGCCGGCCTTCGCGCGCAGGGCGGAAACATTCGGGCTGCTCGACACGGCTTGTCTCATTTCGACGTTCATCGCTGGTTCCTTTGCAGTGGCACGGCGTGCGGTCGGAGTGTGGTCAGTGCTCCACGGGCCGTCGGATCAAGACTTGGGCGATCACGTTCAAGACCAGCACCAAGAACACGAGCACCAGCGACCCGGCCCACGCGAGCTTCGCGAGCTCCGGGAAGGGGCTCCCCGAAAAGTTGTAGATCATCACCGCGAGCGACGCGATCGGCGCGCCGAGCTCGCCTTCGAACCAGTAGTCGCTGAAGAGCGCCGTGAAGAGCAGCGGCGCCGTCTCGCCCATCGCGCGCGCCAGCGCCAACATGACGCCGGTCAGGATCCCCGGCAGCGCCGCCGGCACGACGACCTGAAGCACGGTCTCCATCCGCGTCGCGCCCATGCCGAGCGCGGCGAGCCGCATCTTTTCCGGCACCGCGCGCAGCGCCTGCTCGGCCGTGAGCATGATCGTCGGGATCATCAGCACCGAAATCGCGAAGCCCCCGGCGAACGCGCTGAACGACCCGGTCGAGACGACGATCACCGCGTAGGCGAACACGCCCGCCAGGATCGACGGCATGCCGGTCAGCACCTTGCCCGAGAAGCGCACGACCGTGGCGAGCTTCGAATCGCCCGCGTACTCGGCCAGGTAGATCGCCGCGAGGATGCCGAGCGGGATGCTCAGGGTGCTGCCGAGCGCGGCGACGACCAGCGTCCCGAGCACGGCGTTGCCGATCCCGCCGCCCTGCATGCCGGCGCCCGGCGTGAGCTCGGTGAGCAGCGCGGGCGAGAGCAGCTCTCCGCCGCGCGTGATCAGCATCACCAGCACGGAGAACAGCGGAAACAGCGCGAACGCGGCCAGGCCGAACGCGATCAGCGTGAGCACCCGATCGAGCAGCGTGCGCGCATTCTTCAGGGAGAAGCCGAGCTCGGGCTCGCCGGGCGAGAGCGGACGTTCTTCCAGCGCGTTCATCAGCGCAATCCTTTCAGCCCGGCGGTCGCGCGCAGCATGATCAACGAGCCCAGGATGTTGACCGTCAGGGTGATCAGGAGCAGCACCGCGGCGGCGTACATCAGCGCTCCGACCTCCACCTGGCCCGCTTCGGGGAAGTGATTCGCGAGCAGCGCGGCCAGCGTATTCCCCGGTGAAAACAGCGAAATGCTGAAGATCTTGGCGTTACCCGCGAGCATCGCGAGCGCCATCGTCTCGCCGAAGGCGCGCCCGAGCCCGAGCACGAGCGCACCGAAAATGCCGCCGGACGCCGTCGGCAACGTGACACCGAAGATCACTTCCCAGCGCGTCGCGCCGAGACCGTAGGCCGCCGCCGCCAGGCGCGGCGGAACCGCGGCCATCGCTTCACGCGAGACCGCGGTCACCGTCGGCAGGATCATGATCGCGAGCACGAGCGACGCGGGCAGGATGCCGGGGCCGCTCAGGCGACCGGAGAAGAGCGGGATGAATCCGAAATGCTCGCTGAGCCAGGCCGCCGGCGCGCGCAGCATCGGGACGAGCACGAAGATCCCCCACAAGCCGTACACGACGCTCGGAATCGCCGCGAGCAGCTCGACGACGTTCTTCATGACGACTTCCCAGCGTCGCTTCAGGAAGCCCTGGCTCGAGACCAACGCCACCGTGATCCCGAGGAAGCCGCCGAGCAGGAGCGCCCAGAACGACGTGTAGAGCGTGCCCAGGATCTCCGGCAGGATGCCGAACTCGCCGCGGTTCGCGTCCCACGTCGAGCTCGTGAGGAAGCCCAAGCCGTAGGTGCCCATCACGCCGGCGCCCCGCCGCAGCACCTCGAGCACGATGAAGCCGAGCAGCGCCGCGACGGCCAGACCGAAGACGTGGGTCAGAATCCGAAACGCAACGTCCGAGCCGAGCTGAAAGCCGGTGGGCTTCTGCGCGATCTGGGGACGGTCGGCGGGCATGTTGCACCGTTCACTCGATGGTCTCGGCCGCTTTCCTGACGCGCTCGACGACGTTCGCGGGCAGCGGAAGGTAGTGAAGGCTCGACGCGAGCGTCTGGCCTTCGCCCAAGCACCACTTCACGAGCGACTTGACCGCGTCTGCCTTGGTCTTGTCGGCGTACCTCTTCTTGGCGAGGATCCAGGTGTAGGTCGCGATCGGGTACACGTCGTCGCCCTGGGGATCGGTCACCCAGGCACGCAGGTCTTCGGGCAACTCGACGTGAGCGAGCGCCGCGGCGGCCGCGGCGGGTGTGGGCGCCACGAACTTGCCGGCCTTGTTCTCGAGCAGCGCGGTCGGCTGCCCGCTCGTCGCGGCGAAGACGTACTCGATGTAGCCGATCGCGCCGGGCGTGCGCTGAACCAGCGCCGCGACGCCGTCGTTCTTCGCCCCGCCGACGGCGGTCTTGGCGGGCCAGGTCACGGACTTTCCGGTACCGGGGCCGCTCTTCCACTTCTCGCTGATCGCCGAAAGGTGCTGCGTGAAGACGAAGGTGGTGCCGCTGCCGTCCGAGCGATTCACCGGAGTGATGCTGGTGGCCGGCAGCGTCGCGCCCGGATTGCTCGCGGCGATCTTCGGGTCGTTCCACTTCGTGATCTCCCCGAGAAAAATGCCCGTGTAGGCCTCGCGGCTGAGCTTCAGGTCCTTCACCTCGGGCAGGTTGTAAGCAAGCACGACGTGCCCGGCGGTCATCGGCAAGAGCACCACGTTGCCCTGCGCGGCCTTGATTTCCTCGTCGCTCATGGCGGCGTCGCTCGCGCCGAAATCGGTCTGCCCCGCCGTGAACGCCTTGATCCCGGCGCCGCTGCCGGTCGCCTGGTAGTTCACGCGGAGGTTCGGGTTCTTGTTGCTGAACTCGCGAAACCACCGCGAGTAGAGCGGCGCGGGGAAGCTCGCCCCCGAGCCCTGCAGCGTGAGCGGCCCGGCGGCTTCGGCCTTGGCGGCGGCCGGACCCGCGTCGGCTCCGTCGGCGGCAGCCGACTGCTTCGAGCAACCGGGAAGGAGGTGGAGGGCGAGGCTGGCCAGGGCCAGCGTGGCAGCACGACGGTCGAGTTGAGGCATGGAGGCTCCCTGTGGTGGAGGCTGCGGCGCGGTGTTCGCGGCGTTCTCGTTTGCGCTCCCCTTAGCGCGATCGGAAGGGGTGCGGCACGTAGGTTCGACCTCGCCATCGAAACGTCGCTTTCGCTTCACACAACGGTTTCCCGAGCGGGCGGCGGGCGTTCAGTTGCGGCCCTCACGAACCCGGCTTGCACCGCGGACACGTTGCTCCCGTGTTGCCGCGCATGTCTCAAGCCGTGGCCGAGGGGCGCCTCGAGGCGGATGCGGGCGAACGCCTCGACCACCCGGACCTCTACCTCAACCGCGAGCTCTCCCGGTTCGCCTTCAACGAGCGCGTTCTCGATCAGGCGGCTGACGCGCGCTGACCGCTGCTCGAGCGCGTCAAGTTCTCGGCGATCTTCGCCGCGAACCTGGACGAGTTTTTCGTGATCCGGTGCACCGGTTCCCGCTCGTCTGCAACCTCTCGCTGTCGCTCGCCGAAGGAAGCGGAAGATCCGGCGACGCTGGAGCGCCGTTTCGCGCTCGACGTGACGGCACCGGAATCGACCGCCGCGCCGCTCGTGCTCGTCAACGGATG
>DASXWF010001365.1:0-2327 GCA_036503835.1 Polyangiaceae bacterium
GCGCCGCGTCGAGATCGCCCACCAGCGCGGTGAGCCCGACCAGGGACTCGTCGCGACTGGCGTCTTCCTCGAGCGGCGCGCCGAGTGACTCCGCCGCTTCGGCGAGCGCGAGGTTCGAGCGCTTCTTCGTGCCTTCCACCAGCATGCGCGAGGTGAGCGCCGCGAGCCCGCTCTTGCCTTCGGCGACGGACGAAGCGCCGTGACGGACCACGAGCCGCGCGCTCACGACCGCGGCGGGCCGCTTCACGACGTACACGCTGAGCCCGTTCGGAAGCTTCACGAGCTCCGGAGTGGGGAAGCGAACCTCGCCCGCCGCGCCCGGAGCCGGCCGTTTGGCACGCCACGCTTCGGCATCGGCCGGTGCCGCGCTCGGCGCGGTGGGCGGTCCCGCCCGGTAGACCTTGGCTTGCGGCCCGCACGCGCCGAGTACGAACAGCGCCAGCATCGGAAGAAGGCGGTTCACGGCTTGCCTCCGTTCTCGGCGCGCTTCGCCGGCGCGGGTCGAGTCACGACGGTGACACGAGCTTCGCGGCCGAGGTGTTGTTTCACGACGCGCTGGACGTCGGCGGCGCTCACCGCCTGGATGCTGGCGAGCAACTTCGGCAGGTAGCCGGGATCGCCGAGGTAATGATCGAAGCGCTGCAGCATCCCGGCGCGGCCCGACTCCCCGCCGTGGCCGTTCAGGAGCTGGAGGTCGCTCGAAATACCGAGCAAAATCCGACGCTTGGCGCGGGCGAGCTCGGCGTCGCTCGGTGGTTTTTCGAGGAGCCCGTCGAGCACGCGATCGATCCCGCGCTCGACGTCTTCGGCGCTCTTGCCGGAAGCGGCAGTGGCGTCGATCATCGCCATGCTCGCGAGCGCGTTCGAATCGAGCGACGCGTCGACCTCGGAAGCGAGCTTCTCCTCCACGACGAGGCGCCGGTAGAGACGCGTCGCGCGCCCGCCCGCCAGCACGGCCATGGTCACGTCGAGCACCGCGTCGTCGGCCGAGTAGGCGGGCGGCGCGATCCAGCCGTAGGAGACGCGGGTGAGCTCGACCGGTTCGTCGACCACGAGCCGGACGGGCTTCTTCAGCGGAGGCGTCGGAGTGCGCGGGTTCGGAGTGCGCGCGCGCTTCGGCAAGCCGCCGAAGTATTTCTGGATCAGGGCCTTGGCTTGCGCCGGATCGAAGTCACCGGCGAGCGCGACGGTCGCGTTGGCGGGGGCGTAGTACGAGCGGAAAAACTCAGAGACGTCGTCGAGGGTGGCCGCGCTGAGATCCGCCATCGAGCCGATCACGGCGCCATGGTAGGGGTGGCCTCCGGGAAACAAGGCGTCGAGCAGGGCGAGGGCGCTCGGGCCGTAGGGAGCGTTCTCGAAGCTCTGACGGCGCTCGTTCTTCACGACGTCGCGCTGCACGTCGAGCCGCTCCTGATTGATGACGTCGAGGAGAAAGCCCATGCGGTCGCTCTCGATCCAGAGCGCCAGCTCGAGGTGCTCGCGGGGAACGGTCTCGAAGTAGTTGGTCCGATCCCAGTTGGTCGTGCCGTTCACGCCGGTCGCGCCGACCGACTCGAGCAGCTTGTCGAACTCGCGCCCGACGTGGCGTGAGCCTTCGAACATCAGGTGCTCGAAGAGGTGGGCGAATCCGCTACGACCGGGTGGTTCGTTGACGGGACCGACGTGGTACCAGACGTTCACGGCCACGAGGGGGAGTGAGGCATCCTGGTGCAGGATCACGGTGAGGCCGTTGTCGAGGACGAGCTTCTCGAACGGAACGTCGATGCTCGGAAACGGCGCGGTCGCTTGCGATGGCGGCGCCGCCGGAGCTTTCGGCGCTTTCTGCGCCTGCACGGCGGGACTCGTGGCGAAGGCGGCCAGCAGAATGGCCGCACGGAGCGGTTTGGTCATCGGCACGCGCACCATGCCATGGCATGAGCGGCTGCGTCCTTCACTTCATTCCCCAGCGCGGGAGTGATACGAAGAGGCGAGGCCAAACCGATGTCGCAACAGGGTCCTGGAGGCTATGGCGGCCCGCCGCCCGGAGGGCACGGAGGGTGGCCACCGCCGCCCGGCGGCTACGGTCCGCCGGGAGCTCCACCGCCCGGCGCGCCTCCGGGTTGGGGGGCACCGCCGCCCGGCTATCCCCAGCACGCTGCGCCGCCTCCGCAGGCAGGCGGCCCCGCCCCGAAGCCCGCGAAGAAATCGAATGTTCCGCTCTTGTTGGGACTCGGTTGTGCAGGGTTGTTGCTGCTCAGCGCAGCGGGCGCGGCGGCCTTCTACTTTTTCGTGGTGAAGCCGGCTCAGGACGTGAAGAACGCGATCACGGAGCTGGGCGCGAACGTGAG
>DASXWF010001366.1:0-3551 GCA_036503835.1 Polyangiaceae bacterium
GAAAGAAAGTCACCCTCGAAGATGCCGTCGTCGGAACCCCAGGGAAGGCGCTTCAGCTCGCGCAGGTTCGCGGCAAGCGGCTCGACCGCGAAGACGAACGCGCTCGGGTGAGCGCGCCTCATCGCACGGACGATGGCTCCCTTGCCCGCACTCGGCTCGAGCAGGAGCGATGGTCTTTTTAGCTCGAGGCGCTCGACAACGAGATCGGCGAGAGGATCCGGCGTCTCGAAGAAGTCGGCCGCGCGCGGATCGATGACCGCGCCGGTCATGCGCGCCTGGTGGATGAGCTCGTCGGCGTCGACGTCGGCCGCAAAGCGGAAGCCGTCGCTCGTCTTCCACGTACCGCCCAGCGCGGTCATCACCTTCTTGAGCGCCGGCCAGTCCGGGATGCGGGGCTCCTTGGGGAAACGCGCGATGTTGTCGGGTCCGACCGTGATGACGCCGAGCAGCTCTCGCTGCCGTTCCGTAAGTTTCGATTGACCGATCACGCCGCACGCTTCCTTTCGGCGACCATCCGCCTCATCCTCGCCATCACCGACCCGCGCGGGTCCGACTCGCACCGCTCGATCCGCTCGACCGTTGCGCGCCCGAGGCCGAGACCGATCGAAGCTTCGAGCTGCGACCGGTAGAGCTCGCGCCGGAGCGACCGAAACTCGGCGCATGCGGCGCGAAGGTCGGGATCAATCGCGGCAGAGGGTGCAACCGGGGCAAACGGCAGCACGTTGGGGCGAGTGTCACTCACGGTCCGACCTCGAGAACAAGCCGCCCACGAACCAGCCGGCGACGAAGAGCGCGACGAACCTCACGATCTCGAGAAGGTCCATTCAGCCCCGCCCCTTCCGCCCCATGAGCTTCAGCGCGAAGTCGTATCCACCGACCCCGATCACAGCCACGACGAGCGCAGGGAAGAACAGCACCAGGCCGACGACCTGGCGCGGGGACGGATAGGCCATGGCGGCGTGCATCCTACGCAGCCCTCCCGATCGGTGTACTTCTTACTATCGACCCCTCGCTGCGGGTGTGTCGCGCTCGACGCAAAGGAGGGCCCCCATGGCCAAGACAAGTCCCTGGCACTCGACCAAGCAGACCGTCCATCACGACAACACGAGCTGCAACACCGGCAACAACATCGAGAAAGAGAATCGGCGCGAGGGCACCGGCGGCAAGCCGCTCTGTTCCGAGTGCGCGAAGCTGAAGTAGCGTCACGACGCAGCCCGCCTCTCTGCGTGAAGGCGAGCGGCGACCGGGTAGAGCTCGGGGTCGGGTGGGGGCACGTCGCTCCACCGGCCCCGAGCGTCCCGGCGCTGCTGCACGATCGGCGTCCAGCGCACGCGAACTCCCTGGTCGCGGCAGGCTCGATCGAAGCAGCCGACGCACAGGCACCCGCCGTCGGGGTGCCCTGTGATCTCGGTCCACAACCTCGGATGCGACCACCAGTGAAGCCGGGCGCGGCGGCCGCACGACTCGCAGTACTCCACGAGACCGAAGAGGTCGGAGAGCCCGAGCGCGACGAGCGCGTCCTTCACGAGCGCGAGCAGGGAGAAGCGCCGCATCTACGCCACCCCCCACGAGAGCCCGTTCCCCTCGGTACTCTCGTGCTCGAGATCATCAGCGAGTTTCTCTACGGCAAGGTCAGCAATCTCGAAAGCGAGAGTCGCGAGCACAGCGGCGCCGAGGGAGAGGCCGACGAGCGAGTAGAGGGCGAGGCGGCGCATCGGCTAAGCCGTCACTCCTGCGGGTTGCTGCTCTGCCGCTCGACGCTTGATGTCTTCGAGAGCGGTCGCGTTGTCGCCGTAGAAGTAGGCCGAGCGCCCCGTGCTCGCGAGGTAGATCATCCTGCCGGCTTGCGGAGAACCGACCTGCTTCTCGAGGTCGTACCCGGCCTTGCCCGCGAGGTGAATCGCCCACCCGGCACGGCAGTGAGTGGTCTCGCACGAGTGCCAATCGCCCATATCGAGTTCGCCGCCGCCGGTAGTGACTGCCTCGAGAATCTTGCAATCGAGTTGCTCGACGACGGGAACGTCCGGGTGACGCTCGCGGAACCGTGCGGCGCGCGCGGCGTAGTCTGGAGCTCGAGTGCGGTCGTACGGCTCTGGCGGGTCCGTCGCCTCCACACCCGCGGGCAGCGATCTGGCGTCCGCGAGGTCGGCGTCCGCGAGGTCGGCGTCCGCGAGGTTGGCGTGCGCGAGGTCGGCGTCCGCGAGGTTGGCGCGCGCGAGGTTGGCGTGCGCGAGGTAGGCGCCCGCGAGGTTGGCGCCCGCGAGGTTGGCGTCCGCGAGGTTGGCGCCCGCGAGGTAGGCGCCCGCGGAGATCGCTGCGAGCACCGCTTCGCGCATTGTCTCCGCAGCGCTCGTGAACAGAACTGCTCCAGTGAATCTGTTTTTGATCTCGATGGACATGACTCAACCCTTCCGGCGCGGATGCGCCATCAACCCGACTCCTTCACCGAGCGCTCGTCGGCTTGCTCTTCGTACGACTTCAGACCGAGGCGCAATCGCTCCTCGAGCGCCCATTCGGTGAGTGCCACGACGTCGACCTCTTCGTCGGCTGATGCCGCGTGCTTCATCTCGGCGAGCCGTAGCTCTTGGAAGGAGCACGCGGGCGCGAGAGCCCACGCAATGGAAACAGCCTTGAGCCAATCCGTCGCCTCGCTCGCCGGCTTCAGCTGCGGTGCTTCAGAGGCATCCGGTTGGGTGGGGAGATCGGACTCGGGACGAGCGAGAGACGGGTCGGTGAAGGGCGGGACTGGCATGTCAGCGCGCGCTCCCCGGTCGCTCGGCGTGCATCTCCTGGCGGAGCTTGTCGGCTTCGGCGCGGGCGAAGACGCGCGCCTCCTCGGCGGAGCGGAGGAACATGCCGCGCGCGTCCCGCCACTTGCCGTAGCGCGGCGTCCGCGGTCGGATGCCGGCACCAGGGCACTCGGGCTTTCCGTAGAGGTCGGGGTAGGCGAGACGGCGACGGGCCGAGTCGTTCATGAGCGGGCTCCGTGGGTCCCCGTCTTCGGGGTGTCTTCGGTGGGGGCGCTCGGGCCGCTGTCGGGGGCTGGTTCTTCAGCGGGCGTAGGCGGCTCTCCCCGCTTCGCCGCGCGAGCCAATTCCACCGCTGCCGTCACGGACTCGACGGTCGGCAGCTCGCCGACGCCCCGCAGCTCGAGAATGACGAGGCAGCGCAGGAAGTGCGGCCAGAAACGCACGTCTGTCGCGACGCGCTCGAGGTCGATGCGGTGCTCTCCCGCGAGCCAGCCGCTCAACGTGCGCGGCGAGAGTTTCAGCGCCCTCGCAATCCGCGCCTTCGGGAACCGGGATGCCTGTACAGCGTGAACAAAAGCCCTGTGAAAAAGCTGCCGAACAAAGACACGGCTGCGTGTCTTCTGTGTTGCATCCCGCGGCGCAAGTGTGTCAGTTTTGCGCGCCATGGGGTCAGCTGAGGGTTTCGCTACGGTTGCTAGAATCGTTGTCGTCAGCCGATTTTTCAGGCTCGGGAACGACAACCGGATCGGTCGAGGCGAGGCCGGCGCGCTCCTTGGCGGTGAGCCACGCGTCCTCGGGGAC
>DASXWF010001367.1:0-3479 GCA_036503835.1 Polyangiaceae bacterium
GTTCGGAGCCCGATAGCGACGGCGGCAGCTCCGGCACTTCGAACGCGGGTACTGCGAACGCCGGCACGCCCAACGCGGGCACTTCGAACGCCGGCAGCTCGGGCATCGCCGGAAGCGGTGCTGGTTCGAGCGCGGCGGGAGGCGGTGCGGGAGGAAGCGGCGGCTCCGGCCAGGCCGGCAGCGCGGGTTCATCCGCGACCACCGGCTGCACGGGCGACTTCGGGACACCCGTCCTGTTGTTCTCGGGCGCGTCGAACGCGATCCCGCAATCCCTCAGCGTGACCGGCGACGATCTCGAGCTCTACTACCAGGAAAACCGGACCGAAACGCAGCACCTCTTCGTCCGCAAGCGCACGTCACGCGATGCAAGCTTCGGTGCTCCGACTGAACTCTCTCCGGCTCTCTTCGACTGGTGCCCCACTCCGGTCACCACCCCCAACATCGACGTGAGCGACGACGGCCTCCGCCTCTACATCACCTGCAATCCCGACATGACCGACGCGGGCGCGCTGTATCCGCCCGGCCCTATCCGCCTGGCCACGCGTCCCGATCGCAACACGGACTTCGCCCTTCTCCCCGACACCCTGGGAACCGCCTGGATGTCGGTCAGCGTGAGCCCGGACGAGCTCACCGTCGTTTCCACCGATCTCGCCGACATCGAACAACCGAAGACCATGCTCGGCGTTCGCGCGTCGCGCGACCTCCCGTTCGACCCCGCGATCGAAGTGACGGGCGACGACGATCCGTTCCGCCACCCCGAGCTCGTCGGCGACGCCTTCACCCTCTTCGGATCCTGGGAAAACAACGGCACCTACCCGGCTCGCATCGCGGTGCGCACCCGCCCCGTCCTCGAGCCGCGCTTCGGCGCTTCGGAACCAGCCGGGGTGCCCGTTCCCGCGGAAATGCCCATGGTGACGGTCTCGGACCTCACGCCGACGTTGAGCGCCGATTGTCGCTCCCTGTATTTCTTGCGCATGACCCAGACGGATCCGAACGGCTACGCGTTCGACGTGTACGCCGCGAGGCGCTGAATGCGGTCCTGGTGAAGTCCCGACGCGACGCGTCTAAGCTGCGCGCACATGGTCTCTCCCGAAGGTCTGCGATGTTTCTTGGAGGCCGCGCGGCTTTCGAATTTTCGGGCGGCGGCGCGATGCGTGGGGCTTTCGCCGGCCGCGCTCGGGCAGCAGATCAAGCGCCTGGAGGATGAGCTCGGGGAGCGTCTGTTCGCGCGGAGTACGCGCTCGATCGCGCTGACGGAAGCAGGGCGCAATCTCGTGCCGCACGCGGAGCGGGCGCTTTCGGGACTCGCGGAGTGCGCGCGGGCGGTGCAGCGGGGGGCGCCGATGGCGGAGGCGGAGCTAGTGCTCGGGACGCGGCACGAGCTCGGGATGTCGTGGGTGGTTCCCCTGCTCGAGCGTCTGGAGAAGGCGTTCCCTCGGCTGGTCGTGCACCTGTACTTCGGCTCCGGGCCGGACCTGCTGTTGCGCGTGCGGACCGGGGAGATCGATTGCGCGGTCACGTCGACCCGGTTGACGGATCCGAAGCTCGATTCTTTTCGGCTGCACGAGGAGCGCTACGCGTTCGTCGGCGCGCCTTCGCTGCTGGCGCGCCACCCGTTGAAGAACGACGAGCAAGCCGGCGCGCATACCCTCTTCGATACGACGGCCGAACTGCCGCTGTTCGGTTACCTGCGAGACGCCTCCGGCGGTAGCAGCCTCGACAGCATGAGCTTCGGGCGCGTGGTGCGCCTCGGAACCATCGCGGCGATCCGGCGTTTCGTGCTCGCCGGTCGCGGTGTCGCGGTGCTGCCGGAGTATTTCGTGGCCGGCGATCTCGGGAGGAAGAAGCTCGTTCGTATCTTGCCGCGCACGCCGCCTCGCTCCGATTGGTTTCGGCTCGTGTTTCGCGCCGGTGACCCGAAGCGCGGTCTGCTCGAACGTGTCGCCGAAAACATGCTCGCGTTTCCGCTGCGCTGAGCCCGCTCCCCGGCAGCGCTCGTGTTCGGGTTTGCCCGACCGCCGGCCCTCCTTCAGGGTTCGAGTCGATAGACGGAGAGCGCCGCGCCGAAGTCCGCGTCGAAGGAGTAGACGGCGATGGACGCGCCGTCGGGGGAGAAGGCGATCAACGCCGGGCCCGGGATCTCGTCGAGCTTCGGCGCGGCCCAGGAGTTTTCGATGCGGGCGATCGGAGCGCCGTCGCAGCTACGCCGGATCACGACGGCGAGGTCCGGGTCGACCGCGGCCAAGGAGCGGCCGTCCGCGGACCAGGCGACCGGCGAGAAGTAACGTGGTTCGCAGTAGCAGTTGGTGAACGCGAGGGTGACACCCGCGGGCAGATCGGGGAGCGCGGGCGTGAGGCCGTCCCTGTGCGATACGCGCAAAGTATGGTTGGCCACCGTCGCGAGCAGCGCTTCCGACGGCGAAAGCGCGAGGGTGACGAGCGCGTCGGCCGGCAACGAGCTCTCGCCGACCAGGCCGAGGCGGTGCTCGGAGACGCCCCCGGTACCCGCGTCGACCACGGCCACGCGATCGCGCCCGTCGATCGAGTAGGCCATCGAGGATCCCGAGAAGCCGAAGCTCACGGGCAGGGAGAGCGACTGGAGCCCGTGGTACCCATAGTAGGACACGGCGCAGGGGCTCTGTGCTTCGCTGACCGGCATCGAAAACACGCTGCCGTCGGACACGGAGTAGCGTTCGACGCGCGGGACGTCGCCGCATTTCAGAGCCGCGACGTAGCGGCCGTCGCCCGAGATCCGCGCCGTTTCCAGAGCTTCCCCGAGCCCGAAGAGCCGCGTGCCGCCTGCGCGTTCGAAGACGCCGATACCGTCGAATCGATAGGGCTCACCGTCGCCGCGGAGCTCGTGCGTCCACGTCGCGTCGCGCCCGAACAGCACGACCTGCGCGGTTTCGAGCTCCGTGGCGTCGCTGGCGCGAATGACCGAATAGCCCTGCATGACGTACTGATCCGCGGGAGTGACGATTTGCGCGCCGTCCGGCGAGTAGCCGAGGAGCCCGGGGCCGGCGAGACCATAGAAGTAGTCGACATCCCGGCGCCACAGGAGCTCGGCGCGGCGAGCCAGCGGCGGCTCCGAGCAGTCGCCTTCCGGCTCGGACGGGACCTCCGGCTCGGACGGGCCTTCCGGTTCGGACGGGCCTTCCGGCTCGGACGGGCCTTCCGGCTCGGACGGAGCACCTCCCGCTTCCGGCTGGGGCGGGATGCCTTCCGGCTCGGACGCGGCGCCGCCGGCTGCGGCCGAAAGCGGGGACCCGTCCGGATCGACGGCCACTCGCCCGCCACAGCCCAGAAGAGTCACGCAAACCCAGAAACGGAAATCCAACCGTTGCCCGACCATGCGCCCAGGCTAGGCGTCACCCAACGTATCGACAATCGCTATTTTATTTACTCAATTGTAGTGATTTCCGAAACAGACTCCATAGTCCCGATCGACCGCCGCTCGTGGTACTAGCCGCCCCCATGTC
>DASXWF010001368.1:0-2329 GCA_036503835.1 Polyangiaceae bacterium
CGGAGCTTTTTGGCTTCAGCAGCTTCTACGACCTGCGCTCGGCCGAGGTTGATCTCGGGCTGAAGGCGGCGTCGCGGCGGGTGCTTGGGCTGCCGGTGCCGCGAGTGGGGGAGCCGTCATGACCAACCTCCGCGCCGCCGAACACTTCGCCTCCACCTGGCGCTCCCGCATCGGCCGCCACGACCCGCTCCGGGGGTTCGCGCCCGTGCAGATCCTGGACGGGACGGCGAGGCTTTTGGCTTGGGCGAGGAGGCGGGGATGGTGAGCACCGCGCAGGTTCTACCTGAAGGCGATCTCGACCTTGGACCCGGCGGCATCGACATCCGCGGAGTTCGCTTCGGATCTCTCGTTGCGGTGCGCGTCGTATCCAAGGCCCACGGCAACATCTGGCTTTGCGAATGCGACTGCGGGCGCCACGCGCTGCGAAGCGCCGGCCATTTGCGCACGTGTGCGAAGGTCGGTCTTTCGCCCGCCTGCCGCGAGTGTCTTGAGGAACAGCGCCGAGGCACTCAGATCGACCGGGGGCAGCGAATCCGCGAGATCTTCGCGCGGGTTTACCGACGAGTTGGGACTCTCTATCCGGAGAGCTCGCACATTCGCCTCGAGTCCCTGGTTCGGCGCGACACGGAGGAGTTCCTGGGCTTCTCGCCGGACCCGCAATGCGAACCAGGTCCGCACGCTGTTCAGGGCTTTGCCCGCCAAGGACCCGGGCACGGCGCCTCAGTAGTCCCAGTCTCACACGAAGCCGGCTGGTCTTGCGAATGGTGCGGAACGCCCTTTGGCTCCGGGTACGCGTGCCTGATTTGCGTCTGGCCGCTCTGTGAGAAGTGCGCCCGGAGCCACGCGACGGCCTCAGGCGGCGGCCTGACCCTGGAAGAGGTCGGCAAACACATCGGCGTCACACGAGACCGTGTCCGTCAGATCGAGGCGAAGGCGCTACGCAAGCTCCGACACCCGAGCAGATGCAGAAGACTCGCCGAATTCCTCGACCGTGAATTGATGGAGCCACGGGGTATCGCGGAATTCCCGGAGTACACCGCGGACGAGCGCCTCTGCTGCGGCCGACCGCTGCGCAGGACCGATTCGATCGCGTACTGCGGAAGCTGCGGAAGGACTCGCTCCGATGGGTGATCTCGTCCACCTCGCGCACCACATCCGCGATCCGCTCCAGCGCTACCTCGCGTTTTGGGACAGCAAGATTGCCGAGGTCGAAGACCTGCTCGTCCTCGGTCGCTTCTACCAGAAAGAAACCGTCACCGAGCTCGAGCGGGCGTTGGGGGGATTGATGCGAGTCAGGGAGAAACTGGTGCGCGCTGATCCTCTCGGCTGGAGGCATGGCGATGGCTGAATCAGCACAGTCGCTCGGTGTCGCCTACGTCACGACGCTGCCCATCCCGCATCTCGTCCCGCCCGGCTTGAACGCCCGCGAGCACTGGGCGGCGAAGTCCCGACGCGTTCGCAAGGAGAAGCAGATCGTTTCGCTGCTGATCGCGAAGTACGAGGCGCCTCCGCTTCCCGTGGTCGTCACCATGACCCGGTGCGCGCCTCGGTTGCTCGACGACGACAATGCGGTAGGGGCGCTCAAGAATGTTCGCGACGCCGTTGCTCACTGGCTCGGCATCGACGATCGCGACCCGCGCGTAACGTGGAAGGTCGAGCAGCGGAAGGTGTCGCGCAAGGAGCAGGGGACGGTGATTCGGGTGGAAAGGCGGAACGCGTAATGGCCGACACCGCCAAAAACTACCCGATCTCGCGAGCCCCGAAGCAGATCAAGCTGTTCGGCGACAAGACCAAGAAGGCCGAGTCGGCGCAGCACATCATCGAGTTTCCCGGCGGCGCCATCGAGCTCTCGCGCACGAGCGACAACGAGTACTGGGCGCACATCATCGTCAACCGCGAGTGGGGCGGGAACGACGGCGACGGGACCATGTCGGCGCTCGGCGAGGTCGTGAGCTCACGGGTCGACTCGGCGGCTGGGGTTCACGACGTTCCGAACGCGGAGACCATGACGCAAATCGCGGTGCGGATTCGAGCAAGGAGGGGAACGTGATGCAGCCCCTTGCGTTCCCCGCTGCAGAGTGGCTAGGGTGGGTGGGCCGAAGCGAAAGCTTGGGTCGGCGCCGAAGATCGGTACGTCTGATAGCGTGCTCCTTCGGCGTCGTTTTTTGCGCTTTTCCGATCACTCGCGCGGGTGAGCGTGGTAGTCTCGTTCGCTCTCGGGACTATCAGCCCGGGGATTCGCCTGCGCTTTTGCGGGCGAAGGCCGGCTCTATCAGGCCGGGAAGGATCCGTCATGGGCGCTAGCAATCGTACGTTGCTTTCGAAGCTG
>DASXWF010001369.1:0-2496 GCA_036503835.1 Polyangiaceae bacterium
CGCGCGCACGAAGTCCCCCTCCTTGAAGTGGACCTCCGTGACGAGCCCCGACACCTGGGGCACGATGTCCACGCTACTGCTCGCCTCGACAGTGCCGAACGCCGGAACCTCGAAGGGCACGTCCCGCTCGGCGACCTCCGCCACGGTCACCGGCACTGCCTTGGGCTCCGCCTTGCGCTCCGCACCGCCCTTGGCGCAGCCCACCGCCAGGAGGCAGCACAGCCACAGGCGCGAAATGTTGGACCCGACGAGCGTGCTTCTCACCATCCAAAGCGTAAAACCGCTAGCTTTCACCACTCTTGCCGCATTGTGTAGGTATGTGTCGGCGCCCGTGCAAGCGGGGAAATTAGGTACGCTTCCGGGATGGAGCCGGCCTCGTTACAGGTGCTCCTCGTCGAGGACGACGCGAAGCTCGCGCGCCTGACGCGCGACTACCTCGAGCAGAACGGCGTGCGCGTCACGCACGTGAGCGACGGGCCGAGCGCGATCCGCGCCGGGGTCCAGCCGGGCTTCGACGCGGTGGTGCTCGACGTGATGCTGCCGGGAGTCGACGGCTTCGAGGTCTGCCGCGAGCTCCGCAAGGCTTCCCACATCCCGATCATCGCCGTCACCGCGCGCGTCGATGTCGCGGACCGCGTGCTCGGTCTCGAGCTCGGCGCGGACGACTACATGACCAAGCCGTTCTCGGCCCGCGAGCTGCTCGCGCGCATCCACGCCGTCACCCGGCGCGCGCAGGGCAAGGCCGGCCCGGGCGCCCGCGAGATCCGCGTGGGCCGGCTGGTGCTCGATTGCGAGGGCCTCACGGCGCAGCTCGACGGCCAGCCGCTGTCGCTCACCTCCTACGAGTTCGCGCTGCTGCGCGTCTTCGCCGAGCATCCCGGACGCGTGCTCGCGCGCGAGCGGCTGCTCGAGCTCGCCAAGGGGAACGCCGACGACGCGTTCGATCGCTCGATCGACGTGCGCGTCTCGCGCTTGCGGCAGAAGCTAGGCGACGACTCACGAAACCCCAGCCTCTTGAAGACGATTCGCGGCTCCGGCTACGTGCTGACGCCGGGGGACGGGCGTTGACGCGCGCGTCGCGCGGGGCCGGGCGGCGCGGACCGCGGCTGCTCCTTCGGATCTACGGTTACGGCGTGCTGATGCTGGCGCTCGCGACCGGGGCGAGCTTCCTGGTCGGAACCTATTTTTTCCAGCCCGTCGCGGAGGGGCCGAGCCGCCCCAGCACGGCCTGGATCGCCTGGCATCTGATGGCGATCGCGGATCAGCGCGACGTGCTGCGCCGCGAGCTCGCGGACCTCAAAAAGCGCTCCAACATCGAGATGACGCTGTTCGACGCGGACGGGCGGCGCATCGACACGAACGCGACGGAGCCCCCGCCGGCCCTCTCGCCGGCGGAGCTCGCCGAGCTCGCGCGGAATCGCACGCACTTCGCGGAGGGCGTCGGGCGCGTGGCGGAGCTCGGCCCCGACGGGCGCGTGTCGCGCTACGTGCGCGTGCGCTATCCGCTGCCGGTCTTGCCGAAGGGTGTCGCCGCCGTGCAGCTCGCCGTGGCGCTCGGCGTTCTCGCGCTGATCTCGATTCCGCTGGCGCGTTCCCTCGCGGGCCCGGTCGAGCGCCTGGCGGCCCTGGCTCGATCGTTCGGCGCGGGTGATCTGGCGCGACGCGCCGAGAGCGAGCGGCGTGACGAGATCGGCGATCTGGCGCGGGCGTTCGACGAGATGGCCGACAGGATTGCCGCCATGCGCCGCTCCGAGAAGGAGCTCCTGGCGAACGTATCGCACGAGCTGCGCACGCCGCTCGCGCGCATCCGCCTCGCCCTCGAGCTCGTCCGGAGCGGCGACGCCACGCGCGCGGACAGCTACCTCACCGACATCGAAGACGACCTCGCCGAGCTCGAGCAACTCCTCGAAGGCGTCATGACCGCTGCGCGGCTCGATCTCGCGCGCGGCGAAGCGGGCGACGCTTTGCCTCCACTCCGCAAGGCCGAGCTCCCCGGCGATACGCTGCTGAAAGCCGCGATCGTGCGCTTTCGCATCCACCATCCCGATCGCACGCTCACCGCGCAGGAACTGCCGGAGCTGCCCGTGGTCCTCGCCGATCCGGCCATGCTGCGCCGCGTGCTCGACAACCTGCTCGACAACGCGGTGAAGTTTTCGGAGCCCGGCGACCCGATCGAGCTCGAAGCGGCCCGCAGACCCGAGAACGGCGAGCCCGAAGCGCTGCTGATTCGCGTGCGCGATCACGGCATGGGCATCGCGCCCGGCGATCTGCCGCGCGTCTTCGAGCCGTTCTTCCGCAGCGACAAGAGCCGCGCCCGCGCGACCGGCGGCGTCGGACTCGGCCTCGCGATCGCGCGCCGGGTCGTGGAAGCGCACGGCGGCTCGATCGCGGTCGAGAGCTCCGAAGGAGCGGGCACCTGCTTCACGATCGCGCTACCCGCGCACGCGCCGGCGGATGACGCGCGTGACGGTCGGTAACGGCAGCTCGGCTTGCGGC
>DASXWF010001370.1:0-4990 GCA_036503835.1 Polyangiaceae bacterium
GTCGGGACGCAGCTTCGTCCAGTCGAAGCTCGCGAACAGGGTGCGCACGTGCGTCATCCCGACGCTGCCTGCGCCGCCGAGCGCATCGATCCAGCCCGGATCGAAGCGCCAGATTTCCTTGTTGCCGAAGATCTGACCCACCGCGCCGCTGAGCAGCGCGCCGTACGCCTGGCCGCGCAGCGACCACGGAGTGCTCTCGTGTTCGCCTTCGTACGTGCTCTCCAACAGGAAGTGCGGGCGTCCGTCCGCGCGCTCGTAGTCGCGCCGGCTCTTCAAGTACACGGGCTCGTACGTGTACGTCGTATCCAGATCGAGCCAGCCCGAAACCGTCACCTCCGCGCCCGAGGTCTCGGGACTCCAGTGCACGGCGTGCAGCTGTCGGGCCCCCGCCTCCTTGATGCCCTCGGCGACGGCGTTCACGAGCGCGAGGTGCTCGGGCGGCGGCGTGAAGTCTCCGCCTTCGAGCCAGAGTAAGTTCGGAAAGTCCTTGTAGCGAGCGCCCACGAAGCGTCCGTAGCCACGCAGCTTCTCGGCCCCGCTCTTCACCATCTCGCGATACCAGCCCTCGTCGCCGCCCGCATAGCCGAGGTAGGCCGGACAGAGCAGCACGGCCAGGCCCTTGTCCGCCGCGCGCTTCAACACCCAGTCGACGTGGTCGAAATACTCGGCGTTCGGCGTAGAGAAGTCGCTGGCGAAAGGCCGCTTGCCGTAGGCGTTGGCGGGCGCGTGGGGTGAGAAATGGTGCTCGAGCAGGTTCACGAGCAGCAGGTTGAAGCCGCGTCGACGCCTGTCCTCGAGGTAAGTCTCGGCCTGCTCGCGATCGAGCTGCACGACGAGTGACCAGGCGGCCTCGCCGTGGATCAGGAACGGGCTTCCGGTCGCGTCCACCAGGTGCCGCCGATCGGCGGACAGCGCCAGAGGATAGCCGGAGCGAACGGCGGCCGTGGCCGGAGCCCAGACTTCGCCGACCGTGCCGGGAGCTTTCGAGCGCGCGCCGGGCAGGGTCTTCGTACAAGCCCAGATGATCGCTGCTGCCGCGAGCGGCGCGAGCACGGCCCCGAGGACCTTGAGCGCACGCGGCGACAAGCGACTCGTCACTCCCAGGCTTGCCACGGCGGCCGGCCGCGCGCGTGAATCTCTTCGAGCTCGATCTTGTCCTTGAACGTGTCCATGTTCTTCCAGAAGCCGTCGTAGGCGACCGTGCGCAGGAGGCGCTTCTGGATCAGACGCTCGAAGGGTTCGAGCACCAGCTCGTCACCCGGGTTCATGTACTCGAAGATCGAGCGGCGCAGCACGAAATACCCGGCGTTGATGCGGACGGGGGAGCGGCTCACGTGCTCGAGCTTCGTCACGTAGCCGCTCGGCTCCGAGTGCACGATGTGAAACGTGTGCGGCGCAGGCACGCTCAGGAAGCACGCCACGTCCTTCTTGGCGAGGAACGCCTCCGTGTATTCGGCGAGGTTCAGGTCCGAGAGTCCGTCCGCGTAGTTCGCGAGGAACACCTCGTCCTGGCCGAGGTGCTGCTGCACGCGACGCAGGCGCTCGCCGATCGTCGACTTGAGACCGGTGTCCACGAAAGTGATCGTCCAGTCGTGGATGTCTTCACGCAGGAGCCGCACGTCCTTGCCCCCGCTCGAGTACACGAAGTCGTTCGAGAGGCACTCGTTGTACTTCAAGAAAAATTCCTTGATGGCCGTGCCGCCGTGCCCGAGGCAGAGGATGAACTCCTTGTGGCCGTAGTGGGCGTAGTACTTCATCAAGTGCCAGAGGATCGGGCGGCGCCCGACCTCGACGAGGGGCTTCGGAATCTGATCCGAATAGTCCCGGAGCCTCATGCCCTGCCCCCCGCAAAACAGTACGACCTTCATGTGATCCTTTTACCCTTTCACGGGGCAGTGTCGAGTACCAGCACCCAATCGCTCGCGCCGCTCGCATTGTCGCCCGGCGCGGTGAAGGTTCGGCTGCCGCTCGCGTCGAACGGCGAGCCTGAAACCTCGGAGAAGCTCCCGTCGCTCGGGTCGTAGAAGCGCGCGCGCACGGGTCCCGCCAGACGCCCGAGGTCGATGGTGGCGCCACGGACCGTAGGCAAGTAAGCGACCGCGAGCGAGCCGTCCGCGCTCGCCGCGAGAACGGCATACTCGCGCGAGCCCTCTTCTCCGAGCCCTCCCGTGAGGATCTCGTGATCTTGATCGGGGATCAGCGTCGTCCAGGCGATGCCCTCGAACAGCGCGCGAAAGTGGCTCATGCCGGTGCTGCCGGGGCTTCCGAGCGCGCCACGCCATGTCGAGAGAAACTGCCAGATCTGATAGTGGCCGAAGACGTGGCCGAAGGCGCCCGTGAGCAGGGCGTAGTACGCCTGCCCGCGCAGCATGGAGGGCGTGCTGCCGTGCTCCTCCTCGTAGTTGCTCTCCATCATGAAGTGCGGGCGGCCGTCGTTGCGGTTGTAGTCCTGGAGGCTCTTCACGTAGACGGGGCCGTAGGTGTAGGTGGTGCCGAGGTCGAGCCAGCCGCTCACCGTGACCTCCCCGCCCGAGGTCTCGGGCGACCAGTGCGCTGCGTGCACGTGACGCGAGTCGAACTCCTTGATTCCCTCGGCGACCGCGTTCGTGAGCGACAAATCGGGCGGCGTGTAGTCGCCGCCTTCGAGCCAGACGATGTTGTCGAAGCCCGCGTAGCGCTCTCCCACGTAACGGCCGTAGTCGCGCATCGTCTCGACCCCATTTTGCACCATGACCTGATACCAGCCCTCGGTCCCACCGTTGAAGCCGAGGTACGCCGGGGACAGGAGCACGGCGATGTTGAGCTCGTTCGCGCGCTCGATCACGCCGTCCACGTGAGCGAAGTAGGCTTCGTCGGGGGTCGAGAAGTCGTTCGGAGTGGTGAAGGGCCCGTCGCCGTAAGCGTTGCGCGGCGGATCGTCCGCAAAGTCGTGTTCGAGTAAGTTTACCATCACCAGATTGAAGCCGCGTGCCGCTCGATCCCTGAGGTAGGCGTCCGCTTCTTCATCGGTGAGCTGCACCATCAACGACCAAGCGGCTTCGCCGTTCAGGAAGAACGGCTTTCCATCCTGGCCCTCGAGGCGGCGCTCGTCCTCTGACACGCGCAACGGGAAAACCGCCGGCTCGAACGAGCCGCCCCCGTTGCCCGTACCCCCGTTCGAGCCGCCGGAGCCCGACTGACCGCCGGTCGCGCTCCCGCCGCTATTCCTGCCGCCCGCGCCGGACCTCCCGCCGCTGTTCCCGCCGCCGGAACTCCCGCCGGAACCGGCGCCGGCGCCCTCGCCGCCTTCACCGCTGGAGCCCAGGCTCGAACCGCCGTCACCGATCGTTCCTTCGCCAGCATTGCCGCCGGTGCCGGGTGAGCCCGAACCCGCGCTACCACCGCGATTCCTGCCCGCACTACCGGCTGCCCCGCCGCTCGTTCCGCCCTGACTCGTTCCGCCTTGACCGCCGGGGGTCAGGCGCTGCCCCTCCGACGTGTCGTCGGAGCCGCAAGCGACCACCACCGCTGCGATGCAAACCCACGGCACCACGGCGTGCACGCAAAAACCTTTCATCATGCGCTCCGACCGACAACGGTCTTAGTCATTTCCGACTTAACAGTAAAAGTCACCCGTCCGCAAGGCTCGGCCCCGTCGCACGGTTTCGAAACGATTCCTTTACGGCCGATCGACTTTTCGCCCTCAGCCTTTTTCGGGAAATGCGACTAGGCGCACAACTTCCCGTGGCATAACGTGTGTTTCGAGCTTCGAAAGGAAACCGTGCCGTGAATTTCACTCGCTCGCGCGAACTTGCCGAACGCTTGCGCCGACTCGTGCCGGGCGGCGCGCACACTTACGCGAAGGGGCCCGACCAGTATCCGGAAGAGGCGCCGCACGTCTTGACCCGCGGCTTCGGCTCGCACGTGTGGGACGCGGACGGCAACGAGTTCATCGAGTACGGAATGGGCCTGCGCGCGGTGACGCTCGGGCACGCGTACCAGCCCGTCGTCGAGGCGGTCCGCGAATCGCTCGCGCTCGGCACGAATTTCACGCGCCCCGCGCTGATCGAGCTCGAGTGCGCCGAGGCGCTGCTCTCGCTGATCGACGGCGCGGACATGGTGAAGTTCACGAAGGACGGCTCGACGGCGGACACCGCGGCGCTGAAGATTGCGCGCGCCGCGACCGGCCGCGATCTCGTCGCGATCTGCGCTGAGCATCCGTTCTTCTCCTACGACGACTGGTTCATCTGCACGACCACGATGGACGGCGGCATCCCCGACGTGGAGCGCTCGTTCACCGTGCGCTTCCGCTACAACGACGCCGAGAGCTTGCGGCAGCTGTTCGAGCAGCACCCGAACCGCATCGCGGCGGTCTTCCTCGAGCCTGCCCGCATCGAGGAGCCGCTCCCCGGCTTCTTGCAGTCGGTTCAGGAGATCTGCCGGAAGAACGGCGCCGTCCTGATCTTCGACGAGATGATCACCGGCTTTCGCTGGCACCTCGGCGGCGCGCAAAAGTACTACGGCGTGGTTCCGGATCTCTCGACCTTCGGCAAGGCGATCGCGAACGGCTTCGCGCTTTCGGCGCTCTGCGGCAAGCGCGAGCTGATGCGCCTGGGCAGCCGCGAGCGCGAGCAGGACAACGTGTTCCTCCTCTCCACCACGCACGGCGCGGAGACGCCGTCGCTGGCCGCGGCGATTCGCACGATGCAAATCTACCGCACGGAGCCGGTGGTAGAGCACCTGGCGCGCCAGGGCGAGCGCCTGAGCGCCGGGATCCGCGAGATCTCTGCGCGCCACGGCTTGACGGAGCACGTGATGCCCGTCGGCCGCGGCTGCAACCTCTTCTTCGGCACGCGCGGCCCCGACGGCAAACCGTCTCAACCCTTCCGAACCCTGTTCTTGCAGGAGCTCATCCAGCGCGGCGTCCTCGCGCCGTCGTTGGTGACGAGCTACTCCCACAGCGACGCCGACATCGATCGCACGCTCGAAGCCATCGACGGCGCGCTCGGCG
>DASXWF010001371.1:0-2730 GCA_036503835.1 Polyangiaceae bacterium
GCGCCGCCTGCGGGGCCGCGGCTTCGGGCCCCCAGAGGAAACTTTCGGGGACCGAGCTGTGCCATGCTGCCGCCCCGAGGAGAGCCCATGTCGAGGAAAGTCGCCGTCTATTGGCCGGGGGATGCCCGCCAGAAACCGAACGAGCTTGCGCTCCCGAACGTCGAAGCGGCGAGCCGTGAGCTCGAGCGCGCCCTTCAAAAGCTCGGACGCACGCCCTACCGCGTCGAGGGATTTCTGAGCAAACCCCACGAGGCGCGCGACAAGCTCGGCCCGATCGACGATCCGATCGCGGGAGTGTTCGCGCACTGGGTCTACGGCCCCCACACCACCGAAGACGTCGTCGGCAAGGACAATCCCTTGCTGCTCGCGTCGAACTTCTCCGGGCGCTGGCCGGGCCTCGTCGGTCTCCTGAACACCGGCGCGTGCCTCACGAGCCTCGGCCGGAAGCATTCCCGCATCTGGACCACCGCCCAGGACTGGACGACCGACGAGGCGTTCATGGCCCAGCTCGACGAGTGGTGTGCGACGGGCTCCGTCTCGCATCCGACGGCGGGCATCGGCTACGGCGCGGGCGTCTCGGTCGACGCCGCCGCCCGCGCCCGCCGCGTGGCGGCGGAGATCCGGCGCCGCCGCCCGATGATCCTGATGCTCGGCGACACCTCGATGGGCATGATCAACGGCTACTTCGGCCCGCGCCTGCTCGCGCCCTACGGCTTCTCGGAGCACAAGATCGATCAGGCGTGGATCATCGATCGCGGGCGCGGCATCTCGGACAAGCGCATCGCGGACGCCTTCGCGTTCGTGAAGGATCGCGGGCTCGCGTTTCACTGGCGTGAGGGCACGGCCCAGGACTTCGACGAGCAGGCGTCGCGCGAGCAGCTCCGCGACTACCTCGCCGTGCTCGACCTGTTCGGCGAGTACGGCGGCGACTGTCTGGGCTGGCAGTACCAGCTCGGTCTGATTCCGCTGCGGCCGCCGTCGGATCTGGCGGAGGGGCTGTTCAACTCCCAGTGCCGTCCCGAGTCCAACGGCGACACCATCGCCTGCGCCACCGAAGCCGATCAGGGCAACGTGATTCCGATGGAGCTCCTGAAGCGCCTCCTGCGCGACAAGGGCTTGCACCAGGCGGTCATGTTCCACGACGTGCGCTGGGGCGCCGAGCACGAGGGCCGCTTCCTCTGGGTGCTGCTCAACTCGGGCTCGTGCGGCGCCTACGCGTTCAACCACGACCCCGAGACCCTGAAGGGCGCGCACAGCTACCGGCAGCCGGCGCTCTACTTCCCGACGCCGGGCGGGACCTTCGCCGGTGAAAGCCTGCCAGGAGAGATCACCTGTGCGCATGCGTACATCCAGGACGGCGTGCTCTGGATGGACGTGGGTCGCGGCGAGGTCGTGAAGCTGCCGCCGGCGACGCGTGACGCGTGGTGGGAGGGCACGACGCGCGAGTGGCCGTTCATGGCAGCCGATCTCGGCGTGGGCCGCGACACGCTGATGGCGCACTACCAGTCGAACCACGTGGCGGTCGCGTACGGCGACGTCTTCGGCGAAATGGTCGCGCTGAGCCACGAGCTCGGCTTCCGGGTACGCGTGCTCGGCGCGACGTGAGTCGCTCCCCCACGATCCCTGCACGCGGATCAAGCCTACCTCGAACGCCTGGGCGAGCCGCCTCGGAGTCGGTCAGTTGCTCGCTCGCGCCCGAGCGGAATGGGCGTCGTACCGGCTAAGCCGGTGACCCTGCGTCTACTACGCCTGGAACGATGTGGGAGGGGGTACGAGTGCGAAACTTGGGTCGCGTTGAGGAATTCGCTCGACTCGACTAACGTACGTTTCCCTTGGGCGTAGTGCCCATTTCTTGGTGAAAGCTGCATGCGCGATCTTCGAACGATAACGGGTCTGGTTCTGCTCTTCGTGGTGGCGGGGGCGTGCAGCGACGACGGCAAGAAGCGGCGCAAGAACGACGATTGCGACATCGGTGACACGAAGACGTGCACCTGCCCCGACGACAGCATCGGCATCAAAGAATGTGACGAGGAGGAAGAGGAGTGGGGTGATTGCCAGTGCGGCTTCTCGCCGGATAGCGGCGGCACGGGCGGCACCGGTGGTACGTTCGCCAGGGGCGGGACCGGCACGGGCGGCACCGGTGGTACGTTCGGCAAGGGCGGGACTGGGACGGGCGGAACGGGCGGCACGTTCAGCACCGGCGGGACCGGCGGCACGTTCAGCACCGGCGGCTCCTCCGGAAGCTTCGGCGGCTCCGTAGGCGGCTCGGCCGGCAGCGGCGGCTCCGTCACTCCCGCGTCGACCTGCGACACGATCTGCGACTTTCAGTCGAGCTGTCACGGCGTGACGGGCTGCAACACGCCCTGCGAAGATTGGTACCTGACCGGGAGCTCGTCGTGCATCGTCACGCTCGATTCCTGGGCGTCGTGCGTGCGGAGCTACGGCCCCACCTGCTCGACAGTCGACAGCATCTGTACCTCCTACGAATCGAGCGTCGCGAGCTACTGCGAGGCCCCCCCGGACGAGAACAGCTGCATCTACGCGTACAACGGCAGCTGCGAGGAGGGCGACCTCTGCGCGTACGGTACGGACACCTTCGATTGCTCGGCGCCGATCTGTGCCACCGCCGACGACGGGATCTGCGACGAGCGGCTCACCTGCGACCTCGGCGCGGATACCGGGGACTGCGGGCGTTGCTCGTATCAGAACGACGGGATCTGCGACGAAGAC
>DASXWF010001372.1:0-10048 GCA_036503835.1 Polyangiaceae bacterium
CGCTCCGCCCCTGCCTCTTGCCCTGCCCCTGCCCCTGCCCCTGCCTCTCGCTCCGCCCCTTCCCCCGCCCTCACGCCGCTAAATCCGTATGGTCTTCCAGTCCCCGGACCGGAACTTCCAGACCATCACCGCCGTGAGCAGCACCACGTAGATCAACGCGGCGGTCCAGATGCCCACGAGCCCCATCCCCATCGTCAAGCCGAGGACCCAGGCGAGCGGCACCAGGCACAGGAAGTGAAGCACGAGCTCCACGACCATCACGAAGCGCGAATTGCCGGCGCCGAACAACGCCTGAGTGAGGATCATGCCGGTCGCGATGAGCGGTGTGGCGAGCCCCATCATCCGCATCGGCACCAGGGCCGCATCGAACACCGCCTCACTGCGCGTCACGAGCTCGAGCAGCGGACGCGTAAACAATAAGCCTTCGCACAGACCCACGAGCCCGAACAAGATCAGCCCGAGCCGTACGGAGACCCAGCCGAAGCGCTCGGCCTTGCCCGGATCGCCCTCACCGAGCGACTGACTGACCAGGGTCGCCGTCGAGGTGCCGAAGGCGAGGCAGGCGGTGAACGTCAGCTTCAGGATGCCCACGATCAGCATGGTCGCCGCGCTGTTCACGGCTTCCGAGGAGCCGGCGACGCCGGGCAGACCCGACGCCTGATCGAGCTTGCTCACGATCATCGAGAACAGGGCGAAGCCCGTCATCACGGCCACGGTCGCCACGGCGCTCGGGATGGAGAGCCGCAGGATGTCCCAGACCAGCGATCGCGACAGGTGAGCGCGCCGGAACGGCCGATAGCCGTTCCGGTAACCGGGGAGCAGCACCCACACCACCATGATCACGAGCCCGATCCAGCTCGACACGCACCCGGCGATGCCCGCTCCCTGAATGCCGAGCCGCGGCGCGCCGTAACGCCCGAAGATCAGCACCAGGCACAGCACCACGTTCACCACGTTCATCGCGATCGACGAGATCATGTGAACGTAGGTCTTGCCGATGCCGTCGAAGAACGCCTTCAGCGAGAAGGTCATCACCATCGACGACACGCCCAGAATACGAAACTCGAGGTAGCGCGCGGCCTCGTGGCGCACCTCGGGAACCTTGATCAGGAGCTCGAGCGCGGCCGGGAGACACGCATACGCGAACCCGGTGAACACGAAGCTCGAGACACCGGCGAACGCGAGCGAATTCGCGAGCACCGCTCCGGCGTCGGCCGGCTTGCCCTGGGCGAAGCGGCGCGCGGCGATGGCCTGGGTACCCACGGAGATCGCCGACAGCGAACCGCCGAACATCCAGAGCAGGATCAGCGACGGCAGGAGCGCGGCCTGCGTGTTCGAGGCCTCCGGCTGGGGCAGCCAGGAGAGGAAGATGATGTCGATCTCGTTCACGGCGCTCTGGGCCAGCATCGCGAACACCGTGGGCGTCGCAAGGCGCAGAACCACGCGCTCGGGGGAGCCGCTCGTGACGACGTTCGCGCCGGAGGCGCTCAGCGAGGTAGCCATGCTCTCGGAAGCGGCAGCCGGCGTTCCATACTACAGAGCGGCGCCCCGCACCCGGACAAGCGGACCGGCCCCCGTAAAACACGCCCTGTAGGCGCTCTCACGCGTCCATGAACCAGCGCTTCATGGACGCGCGCCGGCGCGGACAGCGCTAGCGATTCAGCGCGAAACGCTGCTCGTGCGACCAGGCGCCCTGGAGGCGTCGCGCGTCTTCCGAGCTCGGATCGTCCTTGAGCACGCTCTCGACGAGCCGGACGGCCTTCTGCAGATTGCCGGTGGCGCGCTCGAGGCGCGCCAGTGACAGCCGCGACTCGCTCGTGGCTTCGAGCTTGACCCAACGTTCGGCGGCACGACGGGCCTCACCCCATGCCTTCGACCCCTCGGCCGCCTTCACGTAGGCGCGGAGCAGCCGCGGCTCGCCCGGGGACTGCCGGACAGCCGCACGGATGAGGTGCAAAGCCTTCAGCGGCCGGCCGTCCTTCTCGAGCTGTTCGAACTCGGCGAGGGCCTTGCCCGCCGGTCCCTCGAGAGCAGGAACCTCCGCGACGGCCACTGCCGTTGCTTCGCTCGGCGCCGTCGTTTCGTCGCTCTCGGGTTCCGCCGGAGCGGAGTCCTCCGGAGCCGCCTCGTCCTTGGCCGCGAGCTCCGCTTCCGATTCGGTGTCCTCGCCGAAGGTCGGAGTCGAAGGCTCGGCAGGAAGCGGCGCCTCAGCGGCGGCCGGCTCGGCGCCGATCGGAGGCGCAGGCTGGTCGCGCGCCGGCTCGGCGGGCACGGCGGGAGCCTTGGCGAGCGCCGACGCTTCGAGCAGGCCGACGCCGAGCGCCTGACCGACGAGCTCGCGTCCGATGCCGACCGCTGCGACCAGCCCGTCGGGAACGGTCTGCGAGGCGCGCGCACCGAAAACCGCGACCGCCGCGGTGGTCACCGCGCCGATCAGCGCAACGCCGGCGCGCCTCCGGAGTTTGCGCGCGCGGGCTCGTTCGTCCACCAGCGGCTCGAGCGCGGAGCGCAGAGCGGCGACCGAGGCGAAGCGATCGGCGGGCGCGGGAGCGAGCGCTCGCGTGAGCACGCGATCGAGCGCTCGCGGAAGGTCGTGGTCGGGTGCGATCGAGCTCGCCGGCGCGGGCGGCCCGGCGAGCTTTTGCTCGATCAGGGCGACCGCGCTCGACGCCTGGTGCGGCGGCAGCCCGGTGCAAAGCTCGTAGAGCACGGCGGCGAGACCGTAGACGTCGCTGCGGGCGTCCGCGGCGCCGCGCGCCTGCTCCGGCGCCATGTACTCGGGTGTTCCGACCACGACGAGCGCGCCGCCCTCGCGATCCTCGGAGCTTTCGAGCTCGCTCTCCGGCTTCGCCACGCCGAAGTCGAGCAGCTTCACGCCGCCCTCCGGGAGCAGCATCAGGTTGCCCGGCTTGATGTCACGGTGAACGAGGCCTGCCTCGTGCGCCGCCTCGACGGCGCGGCAAGCCTTGATGGCCACGCCCACCGCGTCGCGCCAGGCGAACGTGCCCTGCCGCGCCAGGCGGCAGTCGAGCGCCTCGCCGGCGACGAGTTCCATCGCGTAGAAGGGTCGCCCTTCGCTCGTGAAGCCGAACTCGTGAAGCATGACGAGTCCCTCGTGAGACACGCGCGCCACGGCCCGCGCTTCGGCCACGAAGCGGCCGCGCGTGGCCCCGCCGGCGCATTCCTCGTGCAGGACCTTGAGCGCGACACGCCGTCCGAGGTCGACGTGCACCGCCTCGTACACCACGCCCGTGGCGCCCTGTCCGAGCTCCTTCTCGATGCGGTAGCGCGTACCCGGCAGCATCTTCTCCTCGGGAGCAGGCGGCGGCGGCGAGTCCGGGATTGCCGGCAGGAGATTCTTGGAGGCTCGCACCTTGGAGACGAGCGACTGAAACTCCGCGCGCGAGCGCGCAGGCTCCGCGGGGTAGAGCCGCCGCATCAGGTGCGCGATGCGCCCGCGCACGCTGCGGTCGCCGTCGGCGAGGCTCGGGGCGCGCTGCAGGACGCGCACGAGATCCGCCGTCGCCTGGCGCGCGCGCGCGTAGCGCTCCTCCACGCGAGCCGCCGTCAAACGCTGGATGACGGCGTCGAGCTCGGGCGAGGCGCCGATCGCCTGGGCGATCGGCGTCGGGGACTTCTTGCCGGCTCCGACGGCCGCCAGGTGCACGGCGGGCTCGCCGACCAGGAAGCGCCGTCCGACCAGGAGCTCCCAGAGGATGACGCCGAACGCGTACAGATCCGCGGGCGCGCCGCCCGGCGTGTTGTTGGCGACTTCCGGCGCGACGTAGCCCGGCTTCGCGAACACGACGCCCGAGATGGTGTGACAGCGGCGGTTCTCGCCGCGCGCCGTTCCGAAATCGATGAGCTTCAGGTCGCCGCCGTAGCCGACCATCACGTTCTGGGGGCTCAGGTCGCGGTGCACGATCTCGAGCGGGCGGCCGTCGGCGTCCGTGCGCTCGTGCACGTGAGCGAGCGCGTCGCCGATGGTGATCGCGAGCGCCACGGCCTCGGGCCATTCGATGCGCACGCCGAGGTGCGCCGCACGGCTGCGCACGTCGCTGAGGTTTCGTCCTTCGACGTACTCGACCGCCACGTACGGCTTGCCGCTCGCGTCCGTCGAGGCCTCGAGGATCTGCGCGACGCCCGGATGATGGAGCTGCGACTGGATGCGCGCCTCGTCGAGGAAGCGCGCGAGGAACGAGCTGTCGGTGTCGTGGTCGCGCCGGATGATCTTGATCACCACCGGCCGCTCGGCCCCTTCGATGCCCCCTGCCGTGGCCAGGTAGACTTCGCCCATGCCGCCCCGAGCAATCCTGCGCAGCAACTTGAAGCGCTCGAACGGACGGGGCAACCCGAGCTGGGAATCTTCGTTATTTTCGTTTGATTCCATGGACTTGGCCTCGGTTGAGGAAGCGAGCATGGGACCATGGTGCCTATGTCGCACAATGTAGGCAAAGAAAGCGGCTGGCCGGAATGAGCAGCGGCCCTTCTCGGTCGCAGGCCGGAATGGGCGGGGACCCTTCTCGGTTGTTCATCGAGCGTTGTGAAGCACGCCCCCGGGGGTAGACTCCGGGCCGCCGTTTCCGGGACATGTCGTCGAAGAACCCGCCCCCACCGCCTTCGAACGCTGCACGGCGCAGCGCTCGCTGCGGCTTGGTGGAGCGGATGTTCGTCGCGCTGGTGATCGCGGTCGTCACTTTGCTCGCGACCGGCACGGCACGCGCGGCCGTTCCGATGTGCAGCGGCGACGGGCGCACGATCGCGGCACCGCCCATCATGGCGCCGAACCGCGGCCTCGTGCTCGAGGCACCGCGGCCCTGCCCGAAGCAGGAGACCGTGCTCGTCGGCTCGATGCCGAGCGATCCGGGCGGACAACCCGCTCCCCCGAGCAGCGGTCCGATCCGCGCGGTTCCTGTCACGCCGGCGGACCTGCCCCTACCTTGCGTGGGGCGCGCCGCGCGAGACTCCGCTTCGATTTCGAAGGGCCTCGAGCTCATCAGCAGTATCGAGCGTCCTCCGCGCCGCTGAGCCGGCGTTCCGGCCGACTCCGTCCGCGCGCGGCAGCGCGTGGACGGCCGGAACCTCCGGGCGAAAGCCTCGCTCCTTCCACCGACTCTCTCGGCATCCGGCGGACGCTCGAAGCGCCGCCGGAGCCGGCTGGTTCCGCAGGCGCTCTGCCGGCGCTTCGCGAAGCCGTTGCTACCGACCATTCGTATCGATTCGAGATCATCAGGAGAACTTTCATGAATAAGGGAACCGCAATCGTCGGGTTCTTGCTGAGCTTCATCGCCGGCATGTTCCTCATGTGGGGCGTCGACCGGCGCACCGGTGTCGAGATTCAAGCCGAGGCCTCCGGGTCCTCCGGCGGAACAGCCGACCACAGCGCAGCCAGCGTCCCGGTCACCGCCAACGACCCCGTCTGGGGCAAGCCGACCGCACCGGTCACCATCGTCGAGATCAGCGACTTCGAGTGCCCGTTCTGCTCGCGCGTCGGTCCCACCCTCAAGCAGATCAAGGAGACCTACGGTCCGGACAAGGTCCGTCTCGTCTGGAAGCACAACCCGCTTCCGTTCCACAAGAACGCCCGCCCGGCGCACGAAGCCGCGGCGACCGTGTTCGGCGTGGCCGGCAGCGACGCCTTCTGGAAGTTCCACGACCTCGCGTTCCAGAACCAGAAGGATCTCACGCCCGCGAACTTCGAGAAGTGGGCCGTTTCGTCCGGCGCCGACGCCGCCAAGTTCAAGCAGGCGTTCGAGGCGAAGAAGTACGCCTCGAAGGTCGACGAGGACCTGGCGCTGTCCAAGAAGATCGGCGCGAGCGGTACGCCCGCGTTCCGCATCAACGGCGTCACGATCAGCGGCGCGCAGCCGTTCGAGAAGTTCAAGGAAGTGATCGACGCGCAGCTCGCCGAGGCCCAGAAGCTCGTGGCGAGCGGCGTGAAGGCGAGCGACGTCTACGTCCAGCTCACCAACAAGAACCAGACGGCCAAGGCCGACGACGGCGACAGCAAGAAGCCGAAGAAGGGCGGCGACGACGACGAAGACGACAAGAGCGTCTGGAAGGTGCCGGTGATGGCGGACGATCCGGTGAAGGGTCCGAAGGACGCGCTCGTCACCATCATCGAGTTTTCCGAGTTCCAGTGCCCGTTCTGCAAGCGCGTGGGCGACACGCTCAAGCAGGTGACCGAGACCTACGGCAACGACGTGCGCTTCGTCTGGAAGGACAACACTCTGCCCTTCCACCCGCGCGCCAAGCCTGCCGCGATCCTGGCTCGCGTCGGCTACAAGTCGAAGGGCGACAAGGGCTTCTGGGACGCGCACGACGCGCTCTTCGAAAGCCAGCCCAAGCTCGAGGACGCGGATCTGCAGGGCATCGCCGACAAGCTCGGCCTCGGCTGGGACAACGTGAAGAGCGCGATCGACGGGAACAAGTTCGCGGACAAGATCGATCAGAGCATGGAGCTCGCGAACGATTTCCAGGCCCGCGGGACGCCGCACTTCTTCATCAACGGCGTGCGTCTGAGCGGTGCCCAGCCGTTCGACAAGTTCAAGGCCGTCATCGACGATCAGCTCGCCAAGGCCAAGGCGCTCGTCGCCCGCGGCGTTCCGCGCGCGAAGATCTACGAAGAGACGGTCAAGGAAGGCAAGGAGCCGCCGGCCCCGGAGCGCAAGGAAGTTCCTGCTCCCGACGCCTCCAGCGCGTTCAAGGGCAACCCGAACGCCAAGGTCGTGATCCAGGAGTTTTCGGAGTTCCAGTGCCCGTTCTGCAAGCGCGTCGGGCCGACCATGGCCGAGATCGAGAAGGAGTTCGGCAGCAAGGTGAAGATCGTCTGGCGCCACCTGCCGCTCCCCTTCCACAAGGATGCTCCGCTCGCGGCCGAAGCGGCGCAGGAAGCGTTCGCGCAGAAGGGCAACGCCGGCTTCTGGGCGATGCACGACAAGCTGTTCGAGGCTCAGGGCGGCGAGGGCGGCCTCGAGCGCGCGAACCTCGAGAAGCTCGCGGGTGAGATCGGCCTCGACGTGGCGAAGTTCAAGGCCGCGCTCGACTCGCACAAGCACAAGGCCAAGGTCGATGCCGACGCGGAGATCGGCAACAAGGCTGGCGTGAACGGCACGCCCGCGTTCGTGATCAACGGCTACTTCCTGAGCGGCGCGCAGCCTGCGGCGGCGTTCAAGAAGCTCATCAACCGGGCCCTCAAGGAATCCGGCGGGTGAGACGAAGCAAGCTCTGGGCGGCTGCCGCGCTGGCGGCCGCCCAGACGCTCGGCGTGGCGGGATGCGCGGCGCGCGTCCCGCCTCCGGCGCCGCAAGGTGCCGCGAGCGAGTCGACCCCGAGCGAGGACTTTGCTTCCGCGCCGGGCATGGTGTTCGGCAACCCGAGCGGAGCCCCGGGGCCGGAAGCGGCGCCGGACGCGGATTTTCCCGCGACGAAGGTCCCCGCCGGTCAGGTGCCCGTTCCGGCGAAAGACGCGCCCAGCCGCGGGCCCGCCGGCGCGCCGATCACGATCCAGGTCTTCAGCGATTTCGAGTGTCCGTACTGCGCGTTCGCGGTGCCGGTGCTGCGCCAGCTCGAGAACGAGTTCGGCGGCTCGATCCGCGTGGTCTGGCGAAACTTCCCGCTGCCGATGCACCCGCAAGCGCGGTTGTGCGCGGCCGCGGCGCTCGAGGTTTACTTCCAGCGCGGCGGCGCGGCGTTCTGGCGCTTTCACGACGCGCTCTTTCAAGCCCAGGAGCACGGTCTGGATCCCGTGAGCATCGAGCGGCTCGCCCTCCAGCACGGCGTCGATCCCGAGCGCTACCGCGCGGCCATCGACGGCAGGCTGCACGACGCGAGCATCCTCGCGGACCTGGTCGCCGGCAGCGACGCCGGCCTGAACGGAACGCCGGCATTTTTCGTGAACGATTGGGTCGTCGTCGGCGCGCTGCCGTACGAAGAGTTCCGCAAAGTGGTGGTCCAGGCCCTGCGCGACCGAGGTCTCTGAAGGTTCAGTCCGTCGCTGCCGTCTTCGAGCGGAGCTCGACGGCCTTGGTGGTCTCCGCGAGCAGCGCGTCGCCCTTGAGGCACGGGTACGAGCCGAGGTGCTCGGCGAAGAAGCGCAGGTACGGAAGGCTGTGCTTGTCGCCGATTTTCCGCACCTCGACGAGCAGCGAGCGCACGTCGGCGCAGCGCCGCGAGCGGCGCAGCGAGGCGGCGAGGCGGAGCGGCGGCGCAGCGATCGCCTGAAAGCGCGGGGAGTCGAGGAAGCGCTCGGCCCGCAGCTGGGCAACGCCCCCCTTCGGGGCGAACACGGCGAGATCGTGGACGATGGCCGCGCCGCGCTCCTCCATCGGGCCTTCGAGCAGCGCGAACGCCGCCTCGAAAGCGGGCTTGGCCTGCGCCGCCTGAAAGAGCACGGTGGCGGCGCGCCCGTCCTGCTTGCGGTCGGGCGCGAGCGCGAGGCAGGCTTTGACGTCGGCGACGGCCGCCGGATAGTCCTTCGCGAGCGCGCGCGAGCGTGCTTCGTCGAGGAGCGCGTCGGCCCGAAGCTCGGCAGCCGAAGCAGACGCCGGAGGCGCGGGCGTCGACGCCGCCGGCCGCGCGGGCGCCGGGGGCGCGCCGGCGCTCGAAGGCCCGGGCAGGCCGGTGCTCGGCGCGGATCGAGCGGCAATCTTCGGCTCACCGCGAGAGAGCAGGCTTCCGATGCCGAAGAGTGCGAGCACGAGCAAGAGAGCCGAGGCGCCGATCACGATCAGCCCGAGCGTGCTCGAGGACACGCCCGCCAGGCGCCGGGCCCAGACGGGCGGCAAAAGCCCGCGTTGACGGTCCACGAAGGTGATCAAGGTCCGGAACGCCGGACGCGTCAGCGAGCGCAGATCCTTGACGCTCCTGGCCAGGAACGCTTTGGCGCCGCGCCGTTCCGGCGTGCGGCCGCGCCGGGACTGCCCGCGTTGAGGCTTTCCGACGAGGACGTCGATCGCCTTGACGACCTCTTCCGCTTCCTGAGGCCGGCGCGCGGCTTCCTTCTCGAGCAGCCGCAGCACGAGCCCCTCGACCGGCTCGGCGACGGTCACGCCACGCTCGACGAGCCGTGGCGGCGGCTTGCCGAGGTGCTGCCCGACCAGGCTCACCTTCGAGTCGGCGACGAACGGCCGCGAGCCCGCGAGCATCTCGAACAGGATCACGCCTAGCGAATACAGATCGGCGCGGCCGTCGGAGACCTGCCCGAGCGCCTGCTCCGGCGGGATGTACTCGGGCGTGCCGAACACCATGCCGGCGCGCGTGATGGGGCCGCCCGCGCCGGGAGCCGCGTCGCCGATGGGCACCCGCGCGACGCCGAAGTCGAGCACCTTCACGAAATCGGGATCCCCTCCCTTCTCGACCAGCATCACGTTTTCGGGCTTGAGATCGCGATGGACGATCGAGAGCGCGTGCGCGCTCCCGATCGCGGCCGCGATCTGCCGCGCGACGTGCAGCGCGCGCAGACTCGCCATCGGCCCCTTCGCGATCTCGTCGCGCAAGCAGCGCCCCTCGACGAGCTCGAGCGCGAGAAACACCGAACCGTCGTCGAGCTTGCCGAAGTCGGTGGCGCTCGCGACGTTCGGGTGGTCGATGTTCGCGGCCGCCATCGCCTCGCGCTCGAAGCGCTGGACCAGCTCCGGCACGCTCGAGAGCTCGCGGTGCAACACCTTGACGGCCAGGCGCTTGCGCATGAGCACGTGCTCGGCCGCGTACACTTTGCCCATCGCGCCTTCGCCGATGACGCTGTCGATGCGGTAGCGCCCCGCGAGCACCGTCCCGACGCGCGGGTCGGGGGGCAGCTTGAAGTTCACGGACAACGACGGCGAGCCGAGGAGCGCCGGCTCCCCTCAGTACGGGTTATCGCCGGTATCCTTCGGCGGGGCCTTCGGCTTCGGGGGAGCCTTCGGCTCGGCGGGAGCCTTCGGCTCGGGCGGAGCCTTCGGTTCGGCGGGAGGCTTGGCCTCGGTCGGCTGCTTCGGCTCGGCCACCGGGGGTGCCGCCGGAGCCGGCGCGGGAGCGGGCTTCGGCTCGGTAACGGCGGGAGGCGGCG
>DASXWF010001373.1:0-2313 GCA_036503835.1 Polyangiaceae bacterium
GGAGAAATTCAGAGCACCGGCGCGGAGCTCGTCAGCGAGCAGCGGAAGCTCCTCGAGTGCCTCGGCGACCCGCAACTTCTCTTGTGTGACCTTCCGGCGGTAGCCGAACATCCGCTCGGAGTACTCGTCAAAGGAGCCAAAACCGAAACGGACGTGCGTGCCTTCGCGAAGTGCTGCGAGCAGCCAGCGTCCTTCCTCGTCATCGAGACCTGCGCGATGCTTCGCGAGCCTGACGAGCTCCGCGTGCGCCCGCTGCCATGCCGGCTCGAGCTCAGGACCTCGACGAGCTGGGATGGTCCGAACGCCAGCGCCGTGTTGATTCAAGCCGGAACCCCAACCCGATAGAGCTTGTGCCATGTCGAACCCCGCCTTTCCGAGTTACCCGCAAAGACCTTCTAACACGTGAGGATTTCCCTTCTCAGCAGCCAGAGAGCGGCGTCATCGCGGAACGAAATGAGCTTCGTCTCCAACCGCGCGCCAAAAGCGCGTTCAGCACGCGCCTGACCGCCGCAAGCGGCGTTTCAAAATCGACCCGCGCCCTTGTCGCCACCGTTGCGAATTTTCGGTCAACAGAAATCGACATCGACGTTGGTTTGCACCAACGCTTTGTCGTTCGCGTCCTGTCTTCTCGTTCCCGCGCCCACGCTCTCCCGCATGCCCACGCTCTCCCGCATGACCACGCTCTCCCGCATGACCACGCTCCTGCCCACACGCGGACAGGTGCCTCGCGTGCGCTCGATCTCGTCCGCCTCACACGCAGACGCCTCGAAGCACGCACGCGATCGGATTTCTTCCATCTCGCTTACCGCTTCAATCTCTCCCTTACAGCACCACCTGGCAGAGCACGCGGGAGACGCGAAGCCCAAGGGCTCGGGCGGCGCGGCGATCGTCAACGACGAGCAACTCCGCCGTTACGTCGAGCACGTAGCCGCGCTGCCGAGCACCACGCCACTCCGCGTCGCTTCAATCATCGTGACGCCACCGTGGCGTGGCGCGCGACGACGTTCCCGCCCAACGCTCCCATAGCGTTGCGATGTTCCCGCCCTTGCGCGCCGAATCTTCGTTACACCCTTCCCCCGCGCCCCACGCCGTCGCGCCCCCACGCCGTCGCGCCCCCACGCCGTCGTCCCCACGCCGTCGTCCCCACGCCGTCGCGCCCCCGCTCCCGCTTCGCGGGAGCAAGGCGGGCGCCCGTCGCGCGCAGGCCGAAGGCCGAGCACGACGGGACGCACTTCGCCGTCCCCACTCGGGGGCAGCCCATTCCAACTTCGGCGACGCACTTCGCCGTCCCCACTCGGGGGCAGCCCATTCCAACTCCGGCGACGTACTTCGCCGTGCCCACTCGGGGGCAGCCCATTCCAACTCCGGCATCGATACTTCACCGCGCTGAGCGAAGGGTCGCTTCCCCAGCACAACTGACCGGCAGTCTGAGTCTGCGCCAGACTCGAGTGTATGCCGTCCGGCTGACGCCGACGCCCGCGGGAGCCACTCCTTGACCACGCGTCGCAACCGGACGTAGTGGTCTACCATGGGTGTCAAAGGTGGTTTTGCGAGTGTCGCAGTGTTGGCAATGCTGCTCGGCTGCTCCGCGACGTCGACGATCACGCGCGTTCGGGAGCCCCCCATCGAGGCCGATATCGTCGGAGGATCGCCGCAGTCGATTTTCGTCGTGTCCGAAGGAGGCAATCAGTACGAGATCCCGCGGAGCGACATTGCGAAAATCGACTACCCCGGCAACGTGCACGCGACGGTGGGGGCAGCCGTTCTCACCTACGGCATCATCAACATCGGGTTCGGGCTCGAGGACTGCGGGCGACAGACCTCGTACCAAGCCGCATACTGCACGGGCGTTTTCGCGCCCGCCGTCCTGGGGGTCGGGCTCATCCTCTGGGGGCTCCTGACACACCAAGAGGAGGTGAACGCCGCGGACGACACCTCGCTGACCTCCCACCTGCGCAACGAGGAAGAAGCTCTCCCGGGTCCGCGCGCGAGCAAGACGACGCCTCGGCGCCCGCGCCGCCCGCAGCCCGACACACGTCCGGTCACGCCAGTCGCCGTGGATCTGCCGGAGGACGAGCCGGGCCCTTCTCCCACCCCCACGACCGACTCCGGTTGGACGCCCAGCGCGCCCACTCCGTCAGCGGCCCCGACGCCCAGTCCCTCCGAGCCCGGGCCGGTCCCGACGGAGGGTTTCCCCGCCCAATAGCTTCCCACGGAAGATGCGTCAGCCCGGACCGACGATCGCGGTGATGGGCACGAGCCACGTATTCGTGCCGAACAGCTCGACCTGCGGAACGCTCACGTATCCCCTGT
>DASXWF010001374.1:0-3448 GCA_036503835.1 Polyangiaceae bacterium
TTTCCAGAGATTTCGCCCTCATTGCAAAAGACCGCGGGCCCGTCGGCCAGCAGGTCCGCCGCGAGCTTCTGAACGCTGACGAGCTCCGCGCCGCCGCCGAGCGGCGTGCCGCCGCCGGGCTCGACGCCATCCAAGAGGTGGACGAGCTTGCGCTCGACGGGTGGACCGCGGGCGAGCGCAAGCGGGCGATCATCGAGCGGGCCATGGACGGACTGGTTGACCAGCCGGACGTACAGGGTGCGCTGATGGAGGCGATCACCCCACACGCCGACCTCGACCGCCTCCGGCTCGGCATCACCCACGCGCCGCAGCACGACGAGGCTGCGCGCTTCTCTCAGGCGCTCGCGCAGGCGGAGGACGAGCTTGCCGTGCTCCGCGAGCGCGGCGCGCCACCGGGCACCCTGGCGCACAAGGAGGGGCAAATCCAGAGCCTCGCCGCGGAGCTCGAGGGCGCCGAGCTCAGGAAGCAGGCGGTGCTACAGCGGAGCGACCGTCCGGACGCCATCGAGCGCGTGGTGAAGATGATCCAGGCCGCCGCGGCGAAGGACCCTGCCGTCGCGAACGAGCTCACCATCCGCGTCGGCGGGCGCGCCGGCAAGGGGCCGCTCTACGGCTGGGAGCCCGGCGTGCGCCGCGGGCTCGCCTCGGCGGACCAGAACGTCATCAAAAACATCGCGGAGGTGCTCGACGGCGCCTCGGTGAAGGCACGCCGGGCGCTCGAGGGGGCCGACGCACCGCGCGCGTGGCGCTCGCAGCCGGTGCAGCTCCTCGACGATCTCGGCCAGGAAGCCGACGCACTCATGGGTCAACCCCGCGGCGTTCTCGGCGAAGCTCGAGCGAAGGCCGCGAAGGTCCGCGACCTCATCCTCGACGCGCGGCGGAAGATCCTCGCGGGGGACCGCGTCGAAGCGCACATCGCGCTCGACAACATGAAGAAGCAACTCTCGCCGCACGCGATGCCGGACCAGTGGCTCGGGGCGAACGACAACGTGGCGCGGTTCGTCCGCGACGCGTACGAAGACGCGCGGAAGATGCTCGAGAACCCGGCGCTCTGGGGGCAGAAGGCCGCCGCGGCGCAGCGGGACATGAACGCGCTCTTTCACAAGCGCCTCGCCCGGAAGGGCGAATACTTCGACAACTTTTTCGAAGACGCAGGCGTCCCTCACCCACGGAACCCGTGGATCAACGCGCGCCGCGCGTCGGCCGAGAAGGTGCACGGCGCTCTCCGCGGAGTGATCAAGCCCGACGACTCGCCGGCGTTCGGCTCCTACAAGGGGCACGTCGCCGAGACGCGCGACCTCATCGCGAAGATGAAGGAGCACTACGACCTCTCGCCGGCGCAGGCCGCGCAGCTCGACGCCGCGCTCAGCAAGGTGGACGAGGCCGAGAAGGCGTTCACGGACGCCGTGCACTACAACCAGCGGTCGGCGCAGCGTGACGTGCTTTTCAACTCGCGCGGGAACGTCGTCCCCGGCTACCTGAAATGGGTCGGCATGGGCTTCCTCGGGCCGGCTGGATTTGCCGCGGGGGCGCTCGCAGAGCGCCTTGCTAACCCGGGCCGCGCCATCTTCCAGCGCGCCGTGCTTGAGCGCGCGCTCCGTGGGTCGGAGTCGCGGATCGCGAAGGTCATCACCAAGCTCGTCACGGGTAAAGACGTGCGCTTCATGGGGCTCGGCGTGACGCAGCTCGCCGCGCGCGCGTCGGTCTCGAGCACCCGCGAACGGGATCCGGAGAAGCGCGCGACTACGTACGCGAACACGCTGAAGGAAATCGCCAAGCTTTCGACGCCAGAGGCGGCAACGGCGCAGGCCCAGGAGGCGATGCCGTTCGCCGTCGGGACGCTGCCTCAGGCGCCAGCGTTCATGGGAATGACGATGTCCAAGGCGGCGCAGTACGTCGCCTCGAAGGCTCCGGTTCGCCCGAAGATGACTCCGCTCGGGGTAGTCGTGGATCCGCCTAGCGACGCGGAGATGGACCGGTTCGAGCGCGTGCTCATGGGCGCCTTCGACCCGCTCTCGGCCATCGAAGACGCTGCGAACGGTGACGGCTCGAAAGACGCGATGGACGCGGCTGAGTTCGTCGCTCCCGAGCTCGTGCAAGAGGTGCGAATGCTGCTTCTCGAGGAGCTCGGCAACGGCGGATTCCGCCGTTCGTACGACGCGAGAGTGGATGTCTCGATCGTGCTCGGTGTACCATTGGACGCCACTATGCTCCCCGAGCACATCAACACCCAGCAGATGGTTCATGCCTCGCGCTTCCAAGCGCAAGAGGACAACCGTAGGACGTATCAGGAGACGGGTGTCAACGAAGGATATCGCGATGAGTCAGCCTCGAAGGCCGACCGCATCGAGAAAGACGAGCCACCAAAATGATGGAGAACTTCGATTTTTCGTACGCCCCGAGGCCCGGCTTCCAGCAACGGGTGGCCGTCACAACGACGCCAGCGAATGGCCAGGCGCTCTCCGCGAACATCTCGGGGACTGGAAAGATCAGAGTCGTTGCGGTGGCAGCAGAGGTTCAGATCCAGTTCGGCGACTCGAACGTGGTTCTGGTGAAAGACCAGACCGGTTCCGGTACGGACGTGGGTTGGTCAATTGCGGCTGGCGATTGGCAAGATTTCTACCTTTCGAACCAGACGCACTTCGCTGTCTGCGGATCTGGCGCCGGCTTCGTGGTGCTGATGCGCGCAGGCCGCGAACGCATGGGCCGGTGATGGGTCGTGGCGGATAACACCCAACTCGACCTCGGCTCAGGCGGCGACCTCATCTCTACCGACGAACTCGGTGGAGGCGTAAAGGTTCAGCGCGTCAAAATCCAGTACGGCGTGGACGGCGCCGCGACGGATGTAAGCGACTCGAATCCGCTTCCCGTTGACGACGCGGGTGGGTCGTTGACCGTGGACTCCGCGCAGCTCCCCGCCGCGCTCGTAGGCGGGAGGCTCGATGTCGTCGTCGGGGCCGCGTTGCCTGCCGGCAACAACAACATCGGCGATGTGGATGTGCTCTCGCTACCGGCGCTACCGGCCGGCAACAACAACATCGGCGACGTGGATGTACTTTCCGTTCCCGCGCCGCTGAATGTGACCGGTTCCGGCACGCAGGCCGCAGCGCTTCGAGCGACGCTCGCCACGGACTCTCCGCTGCCGGCTCAGGTCACAGAGGACGCGGCGGCGGCTACCGACCCAACCGGCCTTCACATGATGGCGCGTCGGCGAAACTCGCCATCGACGGAGACGAGTGCTGACGGCGACGTAACGGCGGTGAATGTTAGCGCCGCTGGCGCGCTGTACGTCGAGATCCTGGGCGGAACGACGAAGGCAGCGGTCTCGTCCGCTGGTGCACTTCAAGTTGCTATGCGCGACGGTGCGGGCGACTCGTGCATGGACGACGCGAACAACTCGCTGCGCGTGAGCATCGTATCGGGTGCCGGTTCCGGCGGCACGGCGATG
>DASXWF010001375.1:0-8167 GCA_036503835.1 Polyangiaceae bacterium
GCCCGCGAAGTAGCCGCGCTTTTCGTCGTTGCCGACCGCGACGCCGACGAGGCGGCCGCCGTCGTCCCAGAGGCCCGAGCCGGACATGCCCGCGCGCAGGCGATCGGTGCGCAGGAAGCCGTGCTCGAACTCGCCGAGGCGAACTTTGACGACGCTCCAGGGCTCGGGAATGTGGGTGACGAGGGTGGTGACGTGCTCGGCGTCGAGCGGGCCTTCGGCAAGCTCGGCGGGAACGAGGCCCTCCGCCGCGAAGGCGGCGAGGTCCGAGGCCGCCTCGCGCCAGACGATGACGCCGAGGCCCCGGCGCTGCTCGCCCTGCCGCGTCGGCGCGACGTACTCGACGATGTCGGTGCGCGCGCAGTGGTTGGCGGTCACGGCGAGGCTCGGCGCGACGGCGACGGCGCCGCACGTGATGCCGCTCTCGCCGAGAAGCGCGAGGGTGGGGCGGTCGCCGAGGGCCGGAGCGACTTCGGCGTGACAGGCGCCGGCTGCGAGCGCGATCAGGCAGAGTGATTTCCTGAACATGGGTGCACCGGATTTCTCGAGGGCGGCGAACGGCGTCCGTGCCCGTCGAGTTCCCGCCTGCGACTTCGCAAGAGCCGCGCCGCCCGCCGCGCTTCGCGAGCGCCATCACCTTGGCGCGCTCGTAGGTCGCGGTGCGTGGATGTGGTTGCAGGTGCAACCTTCGGGGTTGCGAAGGTAGCCGCGCCCTAAGCTTTGTTTCGGGGCCGCCCGTACCAGTCGAGGTAGTGGCTCGCAGTCCGTTCTCCCCCAAGGAGCTCCCGCACGCCGGTAAGGACGCCCGCTCTCCGGTCAGCGGCACGCAGCGCCTGGGCCTGACGAGCCTGCGCACGATTCTGCGCCGGTACATCAGTCCCATCATGCTCGATTCGGTGCTCGACCGGGCGATCGCGAATCACGCGGCCGAGAAGCTGCCCGCGAACGACCTGCTCAAGCTCGTGACGGCCGACTGCATGATCGGGCTGCGGCTATTCGTGAAGCCCGCGCAGCTTCCGGATCTGATGCTCGAGCTCGCCGAGCTGCTCGAGCGAGGCGAGTGATGGATCGCGTTCCGACCGGCGGAGCCGAGGCGTTCCTGGAGCTGGCGACCAGTCAGGGCGCGACGGTGAGTGAGGCGGAGGCCAAGAAGCTCGCCGGGGGAAGCGCGGTCGAGGACCGGCTTTCGCTGATCGTGTTCAGCGGCAGCCTCGATCGCCTGATCGCGGCGTTCGTGCTCGCGACGGGCGCCGCAGCCATGGGCACGCAGGTGTCGATGTTCTTCACCTTCTGGGGCACCGCCGCGCTGCGCGACGAGCAGAAGCGCGCCCAGAAATCCTGGTTTTACCGGATGATGGGCTGGATGCTGCCGCGGGGCTCGAAGCGGCTGCCGCTGTCGCAGATGAACATGGGCGGCGGCGGAGCCCTGATGATCCGGCACATCATGCGCTCGAAGGGCGTCGCCTCGCTCGAAGAGATGATGGCGCTCGCCGCCGAGCTCGGCGTGGAGATCAACATCTGCACGATGAGCATGGACCTCCTCGGCATGAAGGAGGACGAAATGATCCAGTACCCGAACCTGGGCTACTGCGGAGCCGCCAAGTTTCTGGAGATCGCTTCGGTCAGCAAGACCACGCTTTTCCTATGACGCATCCAACTCTTCTCGACGCTCGCGGGCAATCCTGCCCTCTTCCCATCGTGCTCGTCGCCAAGGCGATCAAGACGCTCTCCGTCGGCAATCGCATCGTCGTCTCCGCCGACGACCGCGCGTTCGTACCGGACATTCAGGCCTGGTGCAGGAAGACCGGCCACGAGCTCGTCTCGATCGAAAATCGCTCGACCCACGTCGAAGCCACCATCCAAAAGCGCTGATTCCCTCCCCCGTAAACGTGCCCGTGCCCGTCCCCGGGCGCTACGCCTGCACGTCCTCGCCGAAATAGGCGGCGCGAATCCGCGGATCCTGCTTCAACTCCGCGCTCCGCCCCGACAGCGCGATCTCCCCCGTCACGAGCACGTGCGCGTGCTGCGAGGTTTCGAGCGCGAGGCGCGTGTTCTGCTCGACGAGCAGGATCGTGATCCCCGTCTTGGCGATGGCCGCGACGGCCTCGAAGATCTGCGCGACGAGCTTCGGTGCGAGGCCCAGGCTCGGCTCGTCGAGCAGAAGCAGGCGCGGCGCGCCCATCAGAGCCCGGCCGATCGCGAGCATCTGCTGTTCGCCGCCGGACAGCGTGCCGCCCGCCTGAGCGAGGCGCTCGCCGAGGCGAGGGAAGAGACGGATCACACGCTCGAGCCGCTCGGCGACCCCCGCCCTGTCGCGCTTCAGGAAGGAGCCGAGCTCGAGGTTCTCGCGCACGCTGAGCCCGCCGAAGATGGCGCGCCCCTCCGGCACGAGCGTCACGCCGAGGGCGACGCGCCGGTGCGTCGGCATGCCCTTCACGTCGCGGTCGAAGATGCGCACGCTGCCCGCCGCGGGCGGCACGAGCCCGACCACGGCCTTGAGCACGCTGGTCTTGCCGGCGCCGTTCGCGCCGATCAGCGCCAGGATTTCGCCCCGCCGGACCGAGAGCGACACGCCCTTCACCGCGGCAATTCCGCCGTACGCCACGCGCAGGTCCCGGAGCTCGAGCTCCGGCGTGCCGGGGTCGGACGCCGCCGGATTCGCGCTCACGGGGCTGCTCCCGCCTTTTCGCCCGCGGCGCTCTCGTCCACTTCCTGCCCCAGGTACGCCGCGAGCACCCGCGGGTGCTCGCGCACCTCGGCGGGGGCGCCCTCCGCGATGGTCTCGCCGTGGTCGACCACGTGAATGCGTTCGCAGACGCTCATCACGACCGACATGTTGTGCTCCACGAGCACGATCGTGACGCCGAGCTCGTCGCGCAGCACGCGGATCTGGCGCTCGAGCTCGCGCGCTTCGCTGCTGTTCATGCCCGCCGCCGGCTCGTCGAGCAAGAGCAGCTCCGGCGCGAGCATGAGAGCGCGCGCGATCTCGAGCCGGCGTTGCGAGCCGTACGGCAGGCTGCCGGCGACGTGGCTCCCGTATTTTTCGAGCCCGAGGCGGCCGAGCAGCTCGCGCGCCCGCGAGCGCAGGGCGCGCTCGTCCTCGAGGTGGCTCGCGGTGCGCAGCACCGCGCTCACGAGGCCGCTCTTGTGCAGCTTGTGGCCCGCGACCATCACGTTCTCCTCGACGGTCATGGCGCGGAAGAGGCGGATGTTCTGGAAGGTGCGCGCGATGCCGCGCCCGGCGATCGCGCTCGGACCGAGGCCGGCCACGTTCTCGCCCTGGAAGAGCACCCGCCCCGCCTCCGGCGTGTAAACCCCCGTAATTACGTTGAAAAGCGTGGTCTTCCCTGCCCCGTTCGGGCCGATCAGGCCGAAGATCGTGCCGCGCTCGACCGCCAAGCTCACGGCCTTCACGGCGTGCAGCCCGCCGAAGATCTTGTCGACGCGCTCCAGCGCGAGCAGGGGCTGCGCCGCGTCCGCGTTCAAGACGTGCTCCCGGTCTTGGGCGTGCGGCGGAACAGCGCGGGCCCGAGCTCGCGGTTGCCGAGCAGCCCTTCGGGCCGCACCAGCATGATCACGATCAGGAGCAGCGCGTAGAGCACGAGCCGGTACTCCTGCAGGTCGCGCATCAGCTCGAGGCTCACCGCCACGAATACGCCGCCGATCGCCGCGCCGGAGATCGAGCCGAGCCCGCCGACGATGATCATCACGATCATGTCGATCGACTTGTCGAACTTGAAGTCCTCCGGTCGGATCCCGTTCTGCAAGTGAGCGAAGAGGCCGCCGGCGATCCCGGCGGTCGCTGCGCTCAGCGTGAAGGCGAGCACCTTGAGCCGCGTGGTCGGTGTCGCCATCGCCTCGGCCGCGATCTCGTCCTCGCGGATTGCGATCAGGGAACGACCCGTCTGCGAAAACGTGACGTTCCTGACGACCAGGATCACGACGGCGACCCAGAAATAGACCCAGAAAAACGTGGTGTACGGGGGCAGCCCGGCGGCGGTGTCGCCGCTGTAACCGGTGGCGGCGCCGAGAAATTCGGTGTTGTTGAAGACGATGCGGATGATTTCCCCGAAGCCGAGCGTGACGATCGCGAGGTAGTCGCCCTTCAAGCGCAGGCTCGGCAGGCCGACGAGCACGCCCGCCGCGGCGGCGAACAGCGCGCCGAGCAACAGCGCCACGTTGAACGTGACCGCCGACGCGAGCGCCCCCTCGCCGAAGAGCGCGGCCACTCCAGGCGCGAGCTTCGTGCCGAGGAAGGCGGCGGCGTAGGCGCCGACGGCCATGAACCCGGCGTGTCCGATCGAGAACTGCCCGGTGGTGCCGTTGATCAGATTGAGCCCGACGGCCAGGATCACGTTGATGCCGGCCAGCAGCACGATGCGCTGCACGTAGTCGATGAAGCCCGCCTCCGCGGCGAGGCCGGCGGCGTAGATCGCCGCCACCCCGAGCGCGCCCGCCGCGAGCCGCACGTGCCAGCGCGCTTTTTGCGGCAAAGGAGCGGCGTTCGCCACTACACCTTCTCCTGGCGCACCACGCCGAGCAGCCCCTCGGGCTTCAGCACCAGGATCGCGATCAGGATCACGAAAGTGATCGCGTCACGGTAGTCCGGCGAAAGGTAGCCCGCGGTGAGCTGCTCCGCGAGGCCGATCGCGAGGCCGCCCAGCACCGCGCCGGGAATGTTGCCGATGCCGCCGAGCACCGCCGCGACGAACGCCTTGAGCCCCGTGAGCACGCCCATGAGCGGGGTGATCGTGATCTGGTCGAGACCGAACAGGATGCCGCCCGCGGCCGCCAGCCCCGAGCCGATCGCGAACGTCGCACGAATCGTGCGGTTCACGTCGATGCCCATCAGGCGCGCCGCGTCCAGATTCATCGAGAGCGCGCGCATCGCCCGCCCGGTCCAGCTCTTCTGCACGAACAGGTGCAGCCCCGCCATCAAGCCGAGCGCCACCACGAAAATCGCGAGCTTGATGTTCGTGACGATCACACCGCCGAGCTCGAAGCGGAGCTCGCGCAGAATCGCCGGGTAGCGCCGGGGATTCGGGCTGAACACCAGCATCGCCGCGTTCTGCAGGAACAGGCTCACGCCGATGGCCGTGATCAGCGGCGTGAGGCGCGGAGCCGAGCGCACGGGGCGGTAGGCGAGCCCCTCGATCGTGACGCCGAGCAGCGCGGAGGCGGCCATGGCCGCGAGCAGCACGACGAGCGCGAGGATCAGCGGAAATCCGGCGCCCGAGGCCTCGTAATGCTCGACGCCGAGCGCGCCGGCCACGTAGTACCCCGCGTACGCGCCGACCATGAACACCTCGCCGTGCGCGAAGTTGATCAGCTTGAGCACGCCGTAGACCATCGTGTAGCCGAGCGCGATCAACGCGTAGATCGACCCCAGCGACAGGCCGTTGATGATCTGCTGAAAGAACTCGCTCACGGGTCGCGCGTCCGGCGGCCTCCGCTCACGGTTGCACGGTCGTTTCGTACTTGCCCTGACCGCCCGTGATCTTGATCACCACCGCGCTCTTCTCGGCGTTGCGGCCCGAGTCGATGGTGATGGTGCCCGTGACGGCTTCGAAGCTCTTGGTCTGCGCGAGCGCGTCGCGGATGGCGACGCTGTCGATCTTGCCCGCGCGCTTCACGGCGTCGAACAGCACGACGGCCGCGTCGTAACCGAGAGCGCCGAGGCCGGTCGGCGGCTGGCCGTACTTCTTCGTGAAATCGGCCACGAACTTCTGGGCTTTGGGGGTGGCGGCGTCGGGCGCGAAATGGTTCGAGAAGTACGAGCCTTCCAGCGCGTCCCCGCCGATCTTGAACAGATCGGGCGCGTCCCAGCCGTCGCCGCCGAGCAGCGGCACCTTGAGGCCGAGCCGCTGCGCGGTGCGGGCGATCGTGCCGACCTCGGCGTAGTAGCCGGGCACGTAGAGCGCCTGCGGGTTTTCGGCTTTGATCGCCGTCACCTGCGCGCTGAAATCCGTGTCGCCCGCCGAGTACGACTGTTCGACGACAATCTTGCCGCCGGCCGCGGTGAACGCCGCCTTGAAGGCGTCCGCGAGCCCGATCGAGTAGTCGTTCTTCACGTCCTTCAGGATCGCGACCTTGTCGAACTTGAGCGTGTTGCGCGTGAAGAGCGCCATCACCTTGCCCTGAAACGGATCGAGGAAGCAGACGCGGAAGATGTAGTCACCGACCTCGGTCACCTTCGGGTTCGTGGACGAGGGCGAGACCATCGGGATCTTGCGGCGCTGCGCGACGCGCCCGCCCGCCAGCGACAGGCTCGAAGACACCTCGCCGATCACCGCCTGCACTCGCGTCACGTCGATGAGCCGCGTCACCGCGTTCGCCGCTTCGGCGGAATCGCCCCGGTCGTCCAGCGTCGTCACGCGCACCGGCTTGCCGAGCACGCCGCCCGCCGCGTTCACCTCGTCCACCGCGAGCCGCACCGCCTTGTCCGTGTCCTGCCCGAAGTGCGCCGTATTGCCGGTCATCGACGCGAAGTGCCCGATCGAGAACTCGCTGACCGCCGCCGGCGCGCCGCTGCCGGCGCCGCTCGACTGGCCGGAGTCCCCGGACTTCTTGCACGCTCCGAGCAGGGAGAAGCCGAGAAGACCCAGGAAAACGAGCCCGCGGCGACGTGACCAGCGCATGCGGCGGACGCTACCACCGCCCGCAAAGTGCCGGAAAGGGCTACTTGGGCGGCGGTACCGGGCACGGCCCGCAATCGAGCGGATTGCCGCAGCCGTCGTTGGCGAAGCCGCACTCCGCGCCGAGCGTCGTGCAGGTCTCGGGGGTGCAGACCGGCGGTATCGGCGGGTCGCCGACGCACGCGTTCAGGTCGAAGAGCATGTAGAGCAGCACCTTCTCCTGAGGCGAAAGATCACCCGTGCAATGCTCGGGGAAAATCTTGTTCGCGTTCACGTCCACGGCCGTCGGGTCGCTCGCCGCCACGTGGAAACCGCTGTACGCGACGCGACCGCAGACGGCGTCTTCCGGAGCGCCGTACGGCGTGTTGATCGAGAACTGCTCCACGCGCATGCGGCCGTCGGTCTCGTAGACGAACTCCTCCGTCGTCTCGCCGATCGTCGTCACCTGGCTGCGCGGCTGGATGATGCTGAACGTGTTCACGCCGGCCATCGTGATGCCCTCGTTCACCATCCAGTCGGCGAAGTTCTGAATCCGCGGGCTCGCCTGCGGGCGATCGAGCGAGACTCCGCCGATCGCGGTCTGCGTGCCGGTGTCGGCCGTGTTGCTCCAGACGGCAGCCGGGCCGAGGCCGGTGGCGATCGGATCAGCCGCGTCGAAGGGGGTGGTGCCGTTGTCGACGAGCCACGTGTACGAGAGGTGGCTCGCGAAGAAGCGGCCGCCGCGATTCACGTACTCGCGGACCGAGTCGCCGTTGGCTGCGGCTTCGGTCCTGTTGGTGTCGTAGCCGCCGCCTTCGCAGTCGGCGACCACGATGTCGTAGGACTGAAGTCGCGCGAGATCGCCGTAGATCTCGCGATCCGGCGGCGTTTGGTTGTCGATCTTCGGACCTGGCGAAGAGCCGAAGCCCGGATTTTGGCCAGTGCCGCCCTTGCCGCCCGCGGCTCCGCCCATTCCGCCCAGCCCGCCCGCACCGCCGGTACCGCCGGCGCCCATGCCGCCGGCGCCCATCTGGGGGTTGACGTTGCCACCCTGGTAGAGGTGCACGCGCTGGGGCGCCAGGCCGTCGGCACCCGGATTGGCGAACTCGTCGTGTGAGATGCCCATCTTTTCGAGCACGCACTCCATGCCGTCCGCGGCGCCCGTCGTCACGGCGATGCGCGGCATGTTGACGCCGAGCCCGTCCATCATGTCGCGCGGCAAGCGCGTGGGATTCTCGGGCAGCGTGGCGGGCAGATCCGTGGTCGCGCACGCGGCCGTCTCGGGCAGCGTGTAGGTGATGGCGCGCCGGAAGCGGCCGACCTTCATGACCAACAAGAACTCGGTGTTGACCGGGATGTTGCCTTCGAGCGCGAACGCGCCCGTCGCGTCCGTGAGGCCGCTCACGAGCACGGGCCCGAGATCCTGAGATTCGCAGCGATCGCAGGAGGTTCCGCCATCCGGGATGCCGGAGGTGATGGGCGGAAGGTCCATCGGGTTCGTGGTGCGCAGGATGTAGACGAACGCGTTCGGCACGCCGAGCTGATTCGGAGCGTTC
>DASXWF010001376.1:0-14826 GCA_036503835.1 Polyangiaceae bacterium
AGCATTTTCCTGCGGCCCCCTTCCCCGCGGCAATCTCCGCAACCGAGGCGATCTCGAGCCCGAGGCGCTCGGACCTCGGCAAACCAGGCGCAGGGCCGGTTCTCACGCGATTGCAAAGTAACAGCCGCAGACCGCGTCGGAGAAAAAAAGACGGCTCCGCAAGTTACGTTGACGCGCTTCTCGACCATTAAGACACGCGCCAATCGGGCGATCGCTCGCGATCGTTCGACGTTCACGCGCGTGCGTTCGTTCGACCAGGGGTGGGGAGAGGACGGAGAGAAAACGATGCGAATCAAGAGCCCGCTGGCCGGCATTGCGCTCGGCCTCGTTGCTGCGACGTTGGGAAATGACGCGTCCGCACAGCTGCGCGACGTCAAGGACAAGATATCCGGCAACACCGTCAACGAAGGCATCCAGAAGAACCTGGCCGAACAAAAGGGTGCCGGTCGCGGCAACACGCTGACTCAAAACACGTCCCTCTACATCATCGCTCGCGATCCCTTCCGCGCCATTCGTCGTGGCCGCCAGCTCTTCCAGCGCAAGTTCCTGCCGACTCAGGGCTTCAGCGGCCGCGACCGCGCCGGCAACATTCAGACCGATCCGTCGATCGGAGCCGGTATCGTGGACTCGTGCGCCGGTTGCCACGGCCGCCCGCGCGGTTCCGCCGGTCACGGCGGCGACGTCTTCACGCGTCCCGACAGCCGCGACGCACCCCACCTCTTCGGCCTCGGCCTGCAGGAAATGCTCGGCGACGAGATCACGGCGGAGCTGCGCGCGATTCGCGCAGCGGCCATCACCGCCGCGCAGTCCTCCGGCTCGGCACAGACCCGGACACTCACGTCGAAGGGCATCAGCTACGGCAGCATCACGGCCAACCCGAACGGCACCGTGAACACGGCCAACGTCGTCGGCGTCAATCCGGACCTGCGCGTCCGTCCCTTCTTCGTGCAGGGCGGCACCATCTCGATCCGCGAGTTCTTGGTGGGCGCCTTCAACGCCGAAATGGGCTTGCAGTCGGACGATCCGGACCTGCGCAACGCCGCGATCAACCGCCAGCGCGTGGTCACACCCTCCGGGATGGTGCTCGACGGCAGCCTCGACGCCATCGAAGCGCCGCCGCTCACGTCCAACACCGACGGGGACGGCGACGGCGTTACCGGCGAAATGCCGGTCGCGCTGGTCGATTTCATGGAGTTCTACCTGCTCAACTACTTCAAGCCGGCCACCAGCATCCCGCCGGAGCTCAGCACGGAGGTCGCTGCCGGCCGCGCTGCCTTCGGGCAGATCGGCTGCCAGAGCTGCCACGTGCCGAGTCTGACCGTGAACCGCGATCGACGCGTCGCGGACGTGGAGACGGTGTTCGCCGACTTCACTCCGAACGACGGCTCCACGACGACCGACGGCAATCCCCTGAACCGGCTCTTCGCCACGGCGAGCGGCCGCTTCGTCACGACCGACGATCCGCCGGCGGAGCCGCCGCTCAAGACACCCGCTCTCCAGTCGTTCGTGGTGAACAACTTTTTCGCCGACCTGAAGCGACACGATCTCGGCCCGAATTTCTGGGAAAGGAACTTCGACGGCTCGATCCAGCGTCAGATCATGACCGAGCCGCTCTGGGGCGTCGGAACGACCACTCCGTACGGTCACGACGGGCGCACGCAATCGCTCGAGGAAGTGATCATCCGACACGGCGGCGAGGCTCAGGCGGCACGCGACGCGTTCATCGCCCTTCCGCGATCGAGCAAGAACCTCGTGCTGACGTTCCTGAACAGCCTGGTGCTCTTCCCGCCGGACGACATCGCTTCGAACCTGAACCCGATCAACACCGCGGCTGCGAACTTCCCGCAGAACGGCCACGGCTCGATCTCGCTCACGGCGCTCTTCAACAACACCGCCGACCGAGAGTGATTTGAAGCTCCGGCACACCGCCTGGTCGATTCCGGTCGTCCTCGGAGCGGGCATCCTGACCTGGGTGCTCGCCTTCCGGGACGGCCGGAGCGGCACTCATTCCAACGGAGCGGCGCCGCGCGCGGCGGCGCCGCCCGCGAACGGGCGCGAGGAGCAGCGGCTTGCGCGCGCCCTCGAGCTCGCTCGCGCGCCTGCTCAATCGCGTGAGCGGCTGGTCGAGCTGTACGGCGAAGGCACGGGGGATCCGAACGCGCTCCCGGCGCGCAAGCTCGCCCTGCTCGCGCTCTTCAATCAGGAAAACGTCCCCACGCGGCTGAGCTCGGTGCTCGCGGCGGTCGAGGCGGACCCCACTTCGCCCACGCACGACCCGCTGTGGCAAGACATCGTCGGCAAGCTCGCGGAGACGTGGCGTGGAGAAACGCTGACGCGCGGGCTCGACCTGATGCTCGCCGAGAGCCGGCCGCGCGCCAAACGCGCGATCATCGCCTCGTTCGCGGCGATCGCGAGCTCCGAGCGCCTGACCGAGCTCACGCCCGAGCAGCGAGGGACACTCGGCAACCACTTCATCGACCTCTACTCCGGCCTACCCGACGATCAGAAACCCGAAGTCGAAGCCGCAGTCCGCAGGGCGCTGAACGACGACGTCGCGGATATCCTGCGCGGCAAGGGGCTCAAGGCCGACAACGAGCTCGCGATCCAGCGTGCCTACAACCAGGCGCTGGAGAACGCACCCAAGGCCGTGGCCCAGGCGCCCCAGCAGGGCAGCACCGTGCTCGAGCCCTCGAAGGATTATCGGGGCGAGTAGCGCCGGAGCCCCGCCGACCTCGGCGGAGTCGGCCGGACCTCACAACGCGTCGGGGAGCGTCACCACGGCCGGCGGCGCGCCGCCCCAGCGCGTCGGCTTGTACACGAGCTTCGCGCCCTTCGCGTCGACGTCCGCCGGCAGCTCGAACCCCACGACGCCGCTCGCGCTGCCGGCGGGACGAAGCTGCACCGGCGCGAGCGCGCTGCCGCAACCTTGCGGTAACTTCTCGTGCGGGAGCGACGCGAAGATGACGCCGTCTTTTTCGAGGCTCACGTCGCGCGGAGCGACGAAAAAATCGCTACCCTTGGCGTTCACCTGCACCGAAGCCGCGACGACCGGCTGCTTCCCCGGCGACGGCTTGCCGCAGCGACCGAGGCTCTGCACGCGAAATTCGTAGAGCCCGAGATCGACGAGCTCCGCGACCTTTCCCGGCGGCCGGACGAAGGCGCTCGGCGCGGGCTCGACCGGGGGCGCCGGGGCAGCGCTGGGGGGCGGAACGGCGGCTTGCGCCGAGTCGGCTTGCGGAGCAGCGGGAGGCGGCGGCTTCTCTTCGCTGCGACAACCCACGAGCAGGATCGTGACGAAGAGCGCCGAGCGGCGTGCGTTCATTGACGGATTCACCTTGCTCCGAAGAAATGGTGTGGGAACAGGGCTCGGTCGCGCACCGATCGGCCCTGCGTCGTCACTCGACCGAGAACCCGGCACCATGATCCCAGGAAATCGTCCGCGATTCGACTGGAAAAGCTAACCATCGAAGCTCGCGGAGCGCGGTGATACACGGGCGGTTCGGTGCCATTTCGCGTTACGTTTCGTCGCGCAGAGAAAGCCCGCGAAACTCGCGTGTCGGCGCTCGCGATCTTCGCGTTCGCGACGCTGCTCGCCGCTGCCTGCGGCAGTAGCGTCGCGCGCGACGATCTCCGCGACGCCGGGACGAGCGCCGTTGCCGGAGCCGCGTCGGCGGCGGGCGGCGAGGACGGGAGCGGCGGACGCGGTCACGGCGACGCCGGCGGCGAGCTCGGCGGCGAGGCCGGTACGAAGGCAGGACGTGGCGGACGTGCCGGGCGCCTTCCCCCGGGCGCGGGTGGCGAAGGGGCCGCCGCGTCCGGCAGCAGCGGCGCGAGCGCAGGCGAAGGCGCCGACCCCGATGCGTGCGGCGACGGCGCACTGACGGAGCACGCCGGCGAATTCGAATGCGACGACGGGAATGCCGGCGACGGAGACGGCTGCAGCGCCGAGTGCCGCGTGGAAGCGGGCTGGACCTGTTCGGGCGAGCCGTCGCGCTGCTCCGCCGACCTGCATTGCGGCAGCGGCGTGCTCCGGCTCGACGAGGAATGCGACGACGGCAACGTGGCCGGCGGCGACGGCTGCTCGAGCCTCTGCTCGCGGGAGCCCGGCTGGGTCTGCCCGGCGCCGGGCCTGCCCTGCCGACCCGACTGCGGCGACTCGCAGCGGGTCGGCCCCGAGGAGTGCGACGACGGCAACCGCGCGAGCGCCGACGGCTGCTCCATTGTCTGTCGCGTCGAGCCCGGGTTCGTTTGCGAAGGCGCTCGCTGCACGCAGAGCGCGTGCGGCAACGCCGTTCGGGAGGCGGGTGAAGCGTGTGACGAGGGCGCTTCGAACGGCCTCGTCTTCGGCGACGGCTCCGGCTGCAGCGAGTACTGCACGCGCGAGCCGAGCTGCCGCTGGAACGGAACCACGAGCGCCTGCTCCACCGCCTGCGGCGACGCGAACAGAGACCCGGGCGAGGAGTGCGACGACGGCAACGCTGCGGGCGGCGACGGCTGCTCCGAGGCCTGCCGGCGCGAGCCGGGCTTCGCGTGCGAGGATCTCGAGCGACCGGAGCTCGGCGCGTGCTCCGACCGGGCGGGCAGCTGCCTGAGGCTACCGATCGTGTTTCGCGACTTCGAAGGGCAAAACAGCGCCGAGGGACACCGTGACTTCTTCTTTCTCGGCAGGCCGGGCATCGGCGGCGAGATCACGCGCTGCGTCCCCAACGCCAGCGGGGGCGCGCCCTCGACGCTGGCGCCGGGATCGGCCTGCTTGCCGAGCGACGCGAGCGGGCCCTGTCTCGGCATCGCGGCCGAACGGCTCGACCTTCACGGCAAACCCGCGCTCGAGAACGACCGCTGCCGCTGCATCTTCACCGATCGCGAGCGGACCGGCATCCTCGAAGGAGAAGCGAGCTGCTCGCTCGCGAACGGCGAGACACGGAACTACCTCGACACCTCGGTCCGGATCGTCGAGAGCGCGCAGAGCTTCGGCGAGTGGTTTCTGCCGTCGCACGCAAGCGCGGAGACGCGCGCCGTGCTCGAGCTCGAGGGCAGCGCCGGCGCGTATCGCTTCGCCAGCAGCGCGCCCGGTCTGCTCACGGGCGCCACCGGCCGCACCGTGCAAGACGACATCCACGCCAATTGCCTCGGCCGGAGCACGCGGCTCGCGAGCGGCTTCTTCCCGCTCGACACGGCGGAGGGTCTCGGCTCGACCCGACTCTGCAACCTCTGGCCCTACTGGGCCATCGGGCTCTCCGCGGAAAATTGCATGGCGGGCGCCGTCTATCCGGTCGTGGCGGAGTGGGATCCGCTCGCCGGGCCGGGCGCCACCGACGGCGATCCCGCCGGCTGTCCGATGACCGGCTCCGGCGGCTTCGTGCCGAGCGCCGACGGCACCGGCCAGCCGCTCGTCGGCGTACCGCACAACTACTACTTCACGAGCGAGGTGCGCCGCCTTTTCCGCTACGACGAACCCTTCTCGATGAGCCTGCGCACGAGCGGTGACGGCTGGGTGTTCGTCAACGGCAGGCTCGCCATCGACCTCGGCGGCACGCACGAGACGCGGCTCGCGACGGCCAGCGTCGACGCGCGCTTCGGACTCGAGAGCGGCGGCGTCTACGAGCTCGTGATCTTCCACGCCAATCGCCATCCGCGCGAATCGGTGTACGAGCTGACGCTCCCCGCCTTCGCGCGCAGCACCAGCCGTTGCCTACCCCGCTGCGGCGACGGCGTCGCGACGGCCGGCGAGGAGTGCGATCTCGGCCCGAGCAACGGCAGCGGTCGCTACGGCGGGTGCAGCGACGACTGCAAGTTCGGCCCTCACTGCGGCGACGGGCTCGTGAACGGCAACGAGCACTGCGATTTCGGCGCGGGCAACGGCCGCGGCGACTGCGACGCGGCCTGCCGCAGCGTCGACTGAGCCGCCGGCCTCGCTCCGCTCACGGGATGAGCGCGCGCTTGAGCGGCTCGACCCAGGAATTTTCCTTGGGTTTGAGGAGCTGGTAGCCGCCGCCGTCGTCCCAGTAGCACCAGGCGATGCCGCGCTTCTCCGACTCTTCGCGCACTGCCGTCAGGAAGCGCGCGCGCGAGTCCATGTCGGCTTTGTCGATGGCGCCGAACTCGCCGAGGTAGACGCGCCGGCCGGTGGTTTGGGCGTACTGGCTCGCGCGATCGAATTCGATGCGGATCGTGCTCGGCCCGCTCGGGTTGCGATCGGCCGCAACGCTGTTGTACCCCGCGAACCAGTTCTTCACCCAGTCCACCTTCTGCGCTTCCGGCAGCGGCGTGAGCGGCTTCGCGGGCGGACCGGGGAACACGACGCCCGTCGTGCGAAACTCCGGATCCATCCAGGGTGCGCCCTGGTGCGTGAACAGAATCGGTTGGTACATGTGGAAATGCGCGACCACGTTCGGATCGTCCGGCAGCTCGAGCGCGTTCAGGCGGTCGGTGTTCGCCCAGAAGTAGCTGTCGGCCATGATGATGCGCGTCGGGTTCGAAGCGCGGATCAGCGGGATGGCGCGCTTGTAGAGCGCGTTCAACTTCGTCTCGTCGAGCTTCTTGTTCGGCTCGTTCAGGATCTCGAAGATCACCGTCTCCGGCTGCTTCGCGTAGCGCTCCGCGATCTGCTTCCAGATGCCGAGCAACCGGTCGACGTGGGCGTCCGGGTTCTCCATCAGCTCGTTGTAGTGGTGGACCTCGACGATGATCGCGAGCCCCTGCGCGAGCGCCTGCGCGAGTGCCCAATCCACGCGCTTGAAGAAGGTCTCTTCGACCGTGTAGGGCGCGCTCGCGCCGGCGTGCGCGCTGAAGCGGACCGGCAGGCGCACGTGGTCGAAGCCGGCCGACTTCGCGAGCTTGAAGTGATTCTCCTCGAGCACCACGCCCCACTCGCCCTCTTTCGGGGCGTCGAGCGCGTTGCCGAGGTTGACGCAGCGCTTCAGGTTCTGAATCGGCGCGACCGGCGGGAACTTCTTTTCCGGCGCCGCGACGCCGGCCGGGCTCTCCGTCACCGCGGTCGTTCCGGCCGGCGGCGGCGCGCTCGGCGGCGCGCTCTGCCTGGGCCGGCAGGCGGCGAGCAGAACGAGCGCGGACAGGCCGAGGAGTGCTTTCGGTGCTTTCACGCGCGCGATGCTCCTCGGAAACGACCGCGAGCGCAATCCACCCGGCGCGTCCGAGCGCCGCGGTCCACGGCGAAGCCTTGACCGACTGCGAACGCCGACGCGAGTATCCGCGCATTCCCACCCCTCCCCCGCGCCCGACGGAACACCGCGCCCTGCTCGCGGGGATCCTCATCGTCTACGCAAGTCTCGTTGCGTGGCTCGCCTACCACCACGAACCCTGGCGCGACGAGGCGGACGCTTGGCTCATGGCTCGGGACGCGAGCCTCGGCGAGCTCCTGCACATCATGGGCGCCGCGGGCACGCCGAGCCTCTGGTACTTCCTGCAGATCCCGTTCGCGAAGCTCGGGGCGCCGTTCGCTGTCCAGGCCGCGTTGAACTGGCTCGTGAGCGTCGTGGCGGCAGGGCTCTTTCTCTTCCACGCGCGCCTGCCGCTCGCGATTCGCGTGCTCTTCCTGTTCGGCTACTTCATGGCCTTCGAGTACTCCGTCGTCGCGCGGAGCTATGCGCTGAGCCTCGCCCTGCTCTTCGCCGCCGCAGCCCTCTACCGGAACCGCGAGCGCCATCCCGTCCTCTTCGGCGCGGCGGTCGGGCTCGCCGCCAACACCAACGTCCACAGCTTTTTCATCGCGAACGCCTTGGCTGCGCTGCTCCTCTGGGAATGCCTGCGCGCCCGCTTCCGCGCTCCGCAGCGCACCGCGCTCCTCGTGGCGAGCGCCGGCATCCTCGCCGCGTTCCTCCAGCTCCTCCCGCCGAAGGACGGGCAGATGACGAGCTTCTTCGCGAGCTTCGGCCCGGGCAATCTGGTCCGCGGCGTCAAGCTCGCGTTCGTCCCTACGCAATACGGGACTTGGGCCTTCGTCCTCGGCCTGGCGGCGCTCGCGAGCTCACTGCTCACCCTGCTCGCTCGACCGAAAGCGCTGCTGTTCGCGGCTCTGGCGTACACCGCCTTCGGCTACCTGTTCGTCTTCAAGTACGTGAGCTTCACCCGCCACTTCGGCTTCATTCTCGTCATCCTGCTGCTCGCGCTCTGGCTCGCCGAAGAAGAGCCGGAGAACGACTGGGTAGCGCGCCTGGTCCCGAGCCCGGAGCGCCGCGTCCAACTGCAACGCGCCGCCTTCGCGCTCCTCGGCACGAGCCTCGCGCTCTCCGTCTACTTCGCGGCCGTCACCTGGCGCGCCGATCTGACCAAACATTTCTCGGACGCGCCGGACATGGCCGCGTACTTGAAGCAAAACGGCCTCGATCGCCGCCGCATCGCCTCCAATCCGGCCGGCTGGGGCACCTCGATCCTCGCCTACTTTCCGAATCTCGCTTTCTACTACCCGGCGCTCGGCGAAACGCGCACCCACATGAAGTGGGACAAAAGCTACAACGACGCGGCGCTCGTCCCGCACGCGGAGGCCATCCGCCTGCTCAAGGCGCGCTTCCCCGACTGGTCCGATCCCGAGCGCGGCATCCTGCTCGTCCTCGCCAACGGGGCGCTCGAACATCCGGAGCAGTACGGCTATCGGCTGCGGTACGCGACCCCGGGCAACCTGTTCGAACACCTCGACGAGCGGTTCTACCTGTACGAGCCAGAGTCACGCTGAGCGCGACGCCGCTCGTCAGCCCGCGGGCGAAAGAGGATCGAAATACACTTCGTCAACCGACAGGTCGATCCCGAGCACGGCAAGACGTGCCCGCTCCCCCGGGCCGAAGCTCGTGCGTACGAAGCCTTGCGTCTCCCGGGTGTAGACATCGACGCGCTTGGATTCGTGATGGACGAGAACGACCTCGTTCAGCGTCGGGATGCGCTGGTAGTCCGCGAGCTTCTCACCGGCGTCGTAAGCGGCCGTGCTCGGGCTGAGCACCTCGACGACGAGCGAAGGATTCAAGATGGAGAGTTGATCGGCCGGATCGGTCACGAGCTCGCCGCAGACGACGCTCGCGTCCGGGTAGTACGCGTTGCCCGTCGCGGCGACACGAATGCGCGCGTTCGAGTCGTACGCACGACAGCGACGACCACGCAGTGCTTCCCTGAGCAATCCGAGCACAGCTGCGCAAAGGGCGCCGTGCTCGATGCTTCCTCCGGCCATCGCGAGAATGGCGCCTCCGACGAACTCGTGCTTGCTCCCCGCCTCGCGCTCGAAGCGCACGTACTCCTGAAAGGGATACGCGAGGTGGAGGGCAGCGGAAGTCATCGCAGAGCCTAGACTAGCACGGTGACCTCGTGCACCGCTCTCCGCCCAGAGCCCGCTCCGCGGTCGCTAAGCAGCCCGCCGTCTCAGCGGACGGGCGGCGGAGCCGCGACGAGCGCCGCGCATTCCCCGAGCACGAGCGCCAGGTACGCGACGGTGGGCGCGCGCCCGAGGCGGTCCTTCGCGAAGGTGGAGCCCGCGTCCGCAACGGCGCGCGCTTCGCCGTCGTGTTCGCGCGCCCACGCGAGCTTCGCCTCGAGGTCCGACATGTCCGAGGCGATCTCGACGAAGTGCCTCCCCGCCTCGAGCCACGGGTAGAACCACTGCACGTACGGACTCGCCTGTTTGAGGAGCAGCGAGTTCGATCGCAGCGTCCACACGACGCGCGACCAGCTCGAGGCGTTGCCGTCCACGTCGATGAGGTAGCGAAAGCCGAGGCTCTGCTCGGGCGAGACCGACTCGGCAAAGGCGCCGCGTTTCGCGAGTTCTTCGTTCCGGTCCGCCCCGTGAGTCCGGCTCGTGAAGCGCGCGTCCACCAGATCCGGGCGCCGCAAGGAGAGCTCGACCAGGCGAGCGCGTGGGATTTCTCGCCATGCCGGCTGGTCGTAGCGGCCGCCGGTCGGCGCACCGCGCCAAAAAGCGAGCGGACGTTTTCGCTCCCACGGGTTTTCTCGCGACGCCCGGTCGATGGCGCGCTCCAGGCTTTCGTGGCCGCGCAGGGCCTCGAAGTCGGGGACGAGCACCTGGCCGCGTGCCTCGCGCCGGCGGCAGTAGACGAGGACCGGGGCGTGCTCGACGGCCAGATCGAGCCGATCGCCCACGTCGACCAGGACGTCGAGGTCGGGGAAGCCGCGAGCCTCGACGAGGAGCCGGACGGCCGCGCCGAGCTCGCGAGCGCGGACGTTTTCGGTGTCCTCACCCTCCAGAGTGACGTCACCGCCCCGCACGCGCAGGCGAACGGCGTGCTTTGGGTCGCGCTCGCGCAGGATTTGCCACTGGCGCTCGCGCGCTCCGGCGGTCGCGCCGGCGGAGAAGGGCGCGAGCTCGGCGCGGACGGCGTCTCGAGCGCCCGGGAAGGGTTCGTCGGCGCTCGCGGTGCGGCGGAGCTCGGCGCGGAGACGGGCGCGATCCCACGGGCGCGCCAGTTTGCGGAGGGTACGAGCGAGCGACACGACGTGCGAGTCTCGTTTCGGGAAGTGTCGTGGGAGGTTTCGTGGACCGGCCCACGCGCCGGTGGTTTTCTAGTGTTTTCCAGTAAAGCTAGATTGTTCGCGCACGAGGGGCCTGACCGGAAACTGGTTCCAGCATATAATCCGCCTTACGCCGCGCTCCTAACCCCTTGCGGCGCTGATCAGCCCACATGCCCCTACCCGCGCGCCACGGTCTGTACGATCCCCAGTTCGAGCACGATTCCTGCGGAGTTGGTTTCGTTGCCAATACCAGCGGCCAAGCCAGCCACGACATCGTCAAGAAGGGCATCGATATTCTGCTGAATCTGGTGCATCGCGGCGCCTGTGGCTGCGATCCGCTGACGGGCGACGGCGCCGGAATCTTGATTCAGGTTCCGGATCCGTTTTTCCGCCGCGAATGCGAAGCGTCGGACGTCGAGCTGCCCCCGCCCGGAAAATACGCGGTCGGCTGTGTCTTCCTGCCCCGTGACAAGCATGACCGCCGCCGCTGCATGCACATCCTCGAAGACAAGATCTTCGGAACGGGCCAGCGGCTGATCGGTTGGCGTGACGTGCGCGTGAACGAGAACGCGCTCGGGCCGATGGCGAAGGCGAGCGCGCCGATCATCAAGCAGGTGTTGATCGGCTCGACCGAGGACGACGAGGCGGCGTTCGAGCGCAAGTTGTTCGTGATCCGCAAGTGGGCGGAGCGCACGGTGCGCGAGAGCAACATGCAAGGGCGCGGCTCGTTCTTCATGCCGAGCCTTTCGTCCCGCACGATCGTCTACAAGGGGCTCCTGCTCGCGGAGCAGCTCGCGGGGTTTTACACGGAGCTCACCGATCCCACGATGGTGAGCGCGCTCGCGATGGTGCACCAGCGCTTCAGCACCAACACGTTCCCGACCTGGGAGCTCGCGCAGCCGTTCCGCATGCTCGCGCACAACGGCGAGATCAACACGGTGCGCGGGAACGCCGCCTGGATGAGCGCGCGCGAGCAGCTCTTCGACGAGGAGGTGTTCGGGGAGGACGTTCGGCAGATCCTGCCGATCATCACGCCGGGCGGGTCGGATTCGGCGCAGCTCGACAACGTCGTCGAGCTCTTGCTGCACGGCGGGCGCTCGCTGCCGCACGTGATGATGATGCTGGTGGCGGAGGCCTGGCAGAACGACGATCAGATGTCGCAGCGCAAGCGCGACTTTTACGAATATCACTCGTGTCTGGTCGAGCCGTGGGACGGTCCGGCGGCGCTCGCGTTCACGGACGGCAAGCGCATCGGCGGGATTTTGGATCGCAACGGTCTGCGGCCGGCGCGCTGGACGGTCACGAAGGACGGCCTCGTGGTGCTCGCGTCGGAGACGGGCGTGCTCGACATTCCGCCCGAGAACGTGGAGAGGAAGGGCCGGCTCGAGCCGGGGCGCATGTTCCTGGTCGACACGGAGAGCGGCCGCATCGTCGAGGACGAGGAGCTGAAAGACGAAATCGCGCACCGCAAGCCGTACGGGAAGTGGCTGCGCGAGAACAAGATCGCGCTGAGCGAGATCGAGGTGTCGCCGCCGACGGCGACGCGGCGCGAGCAGGCGTCGTTGGTCCATCGCCAGAAGATCTTCGGCTACACCGAAGAGGATCTGCGCATGCTGCTCGCGCCGATGGCCGAGAAGGGCGAGGAGGCGGTCGGCTCGATGGGCACGGACACGCCGCTCGCCGTGCTGAGCGACGAGCCCCAGCTGCTCTTCAACTATTTCAAGCAGCACTTCGCGCAGGTCACCAATCCCGCCATCGATCCGATCCGCGAAGAGCTCGTGATGAGCCTGAAGCAGTACATCGGCGGCGAGTCGGCGCTCCTGCTCGAGCTGCCCGATCACGCGCAGATGCTCGAGCTCGAGCGACCCGTGCTCACGAACATGGAGCTCGCGAAGCTGCGCGAGACGCACCTGCAGCAGGTGCGCCAGCCCCCGACGTTGAAGATGCTGTACCCGGTCGCAGACGGCGGCGCCGGGCTCAAGGCGGCGCTCGACGAGCTCTGTCGCCAGGCGTCGGAGGCCGTGCACGAAGGGCAGAGCCTGATCATTCTCTCCGATCGCGGCTCGAACGCGGAGTTCGCCCCGGTGCCGAGCCTGCTCGGCATCGGCGCGGTGCACCATCACCTGATGCGCAACGGCACGCGCATGCGCATCGGCATCATCGTGGAGGCCGGTGACGCTCGCGAGGTGCACCACCTGTGTCTGCTCGTCGGCTACGGCGCGGGCGCCGTGAACCCGTACCTCGCGTTCGAGAGCATCGAGCAGCTCGTGGACTCCGGCTCCCATCCGGGCATCAAGGACTCGGAGACTGCGCGCAAGAAGTACCTGAAGGCGCTGGACAAGGGCTTGCTCAAGGTGATGAGCAAGATGGGCATCAGCACCGTGCAGAGCTACCACGGCGCCCAGATGTTCGAGGCGATCGGGCTTTCGCCGGAGGTCATCGATCGCTACTTCACCGGGACGGCGTCGCGCATCTCCGGCATCGACCTCGACGTGATCGCCGAGGAGTGCAAGCGCCGGCATGACAAGGCCTATCCGCAGACGACGCAGGCGACCCGGCTGCTCGATCTCGGCGGGCAGTATCACTACCGCGCCCAGGGCGAGCGCCACCTCTGGAATCCGACCACGGTCTCGAAGCTCCAGCACGCCGTGCGCGCCGAGGACGCGAAGAGTTACAAGGAGTACTCGGACGCGATCAACAACGCGCCGGGCGGACCGATCACGCTCCGCAGCCTGTGGGAGCTCGTGCCGTCGGCGACCCCGGTGCCGCTCGACGAGGTGGAACCGGCGAGCGTCATCGTGAAGCGCTTCGCGACGGGCGCCATGAGCTTCGGCTCGATCAGCGCCGAGGCCCACGAGAACCTCGCGATCGCGATGAACCGCATCGGCGGGAAGAGCAACACCGGCGAGGGCGGCGAGCGCGAGGAGCGCTTCGCCCGCGATCCGAACGGCGATTGGCGGCGGAGCGCGATCAAGCAGGTGGCCTCGGCGCGCTTCGGCGTCACCACGCACTACCTGGTCAACGCCGACGAGCTCCAGATCAAGGTGGCGCAGGGCGCGAAGCCGGGCGAGGGCGGGCAGCTACCCGGGCACAAGGTCGACGCGGTCATCGCCAAGACGCGGCACTCGACCCCGGGCGTCACCCTGATCTCCCCTCCCCCGCACCACGACATCTATTCGATCGAGGATCTCGCGCAGCTGATCTTCGATTTGAAGATGACGAACCCGCAGGCGCGCATCAGCGTGAAGCTGGTGGCCGAGGCGGGCGTCGGCACCGTGGCGGCGGGCGTCGCCAAGGCGCACGCCGACGTGATCCTGATCGCCGGGCACGACGGCGGGACGGGCGCGTCGCCGCTCACCTCGATCAAGCACGCGGGCGTGCCCTGGGAGCTCGGGATCGCCGAGACGCACCAGGTGCTCGTGAAGAACGATCTGCGGAGCCGCGTGATCTTGCAGGCGGACGGGCAGATGCGCACCGGTCGCGACGTGGTGATCGCGGCGTTGCTCGGGGCCGAGGAGTTCGGCTTCGCCACGGCGCCGCTCGTCGCGAGCGGCTGCATCATGATGCGCAAATGCCACCTGAACACGTGCCCGGTCGGCATCGCGACGCAGGATCCGGTCCTGCGCGCGAAGTTCGCGGGCAAGCCGGAGCACGTGATTCGCTTCATGTTCTACGTCGCCGAAGAGGCGCGCGAGCTGATGGCGAAGCTCGGCTTCCGCAGCATCAACGAGATGATCGGGCACACCGATCGGCTCAGGGTGCGCAAGCTCGGCACCGGCTGGAAGACGGAGAGGCTGGACTTCTCGGACATGCTCGCGCCGGCCGAGGCGCGTCCCGGCGTCGGCATCTTCAAGTGCATTCCGCAGGACCACGGGCTCGAAGCGGCGCTCGATCACCAGCTGATCGAGCTGTGTAAGCCCGCGCTCGAACGCAAGGAGCCGGTGCGGGTCTCGATGCCGGTCCGCAACGTGCACCGCACGGTGGGCGCCATGCTCTCGGGCGAGGTCGCGCGCCGCTACGGCAAGGAGAGCCTGCCGGAAGGCACGATCGCCCTGTCGTTCACGGGCTCGGCCGGGCAGAGCTTCGGCGCGTTCGTCGCGGGCGGCATCGAGCTCGAGCTCGAGGGCGACGCGAACGACTACGTCGGCAAGGGCCTCTCCGGCGGCCGCATCGTCGTGCGCCCGCCGGAAAGGACCGGGATCGTCCCCGAGCGCTCGATCATCGTCGGCAACACCGTGCTCTACGGCGCGATCACCGGCGAGTGCTATTTCCGCGGCGTTGCCGGAGAGCGCTTCGCCGTTCGCAACTCGGGTGCGATTGCGGTCGTCGAGGGCGTGGGTGACCATGGCTGCGAAT
>DASXWF010001377.1:0-2031 GCA_036503835.1 Polyangiaceae bacterium
GCGAGACGAGGGTCGTCGCCGCCGTCGCGTCGCCGGCGGCGGCCGCCCGCGCGAGCACGAGCAGCTCGTCCGGACGGCGTTCGGCGACGCCACCCGGGACCGGCAAACTGTCCGCGCGTTCGAGCAAAACCCGGTTCACGGAGCTAGAAAGAGTGAAGGCGGCTGCCCGCGAGGTCAACGGCCGATCTCGCGTATTTTCCGCGATTTTCGTGTGACCGATTCCCGCTTCTCCAAGCTACGTGACGCTGAAAAGCACGGTGCGCCTCCGATGCCAGTGTCGAATTTCCGCTCGTACCGAAAAAGCGCAGCCGTCATGTTTCTTTCCGCCGGCCGTGCCGGAGCGGTGTTGCTCGCGAGCTCGCTGTTGCTCGGGGGTTGCGAGAGCAGCGAATCCCTCGGCACGCTGCACCGGGAGATGGGCGGGACGGGCGGGATGACGCTCGCCGAAGAACCGCGTCTCGTCCCGGCCCTCTCCGATCCCGAAGCGCGCGACACCGATCCGAGCTTCACCGAGGATCTGCGCGAGCTCTATTTCATGTCCGAGCGCTCGGGGAACAAAGAGATCTGGCGCTCCGAGCGGCCCGACCCCGCGAGCGAATGGGGGGCGCCCGAAATCGTGCCCGAGCTCGCGCGGGAAGGCGAGGAAGAGAACCCGACCATCTCGAACGACGGGCGCGACATCTGGTTCTTCACCGATCGCGATCGCGGCCGGGGCTCGCTCTGGCACGCGTCGCGCGCCGCGCGCGGCGAAGCCTGGAGCGAACCCGAGCCGGTCCCGGAGCTCACGACCGGCGACGGCTCGAGCGATGTTTCGGTCGCCGTCGATCCCGCCCGCATCCTCTTCGTCCTGAACTCCAAGCTCACCGGCAACCAGCCCTACCAGCTCTACCAGATCGATCGCGACGGACCGGACGGCGACTTCTCGGAGCCCGTGCTGCTCGAGAACGTGGTGAGCGACGCCGACGAATTCGACCCCGACCTGCGCCAGGGCGGGCGCGTTCTCGTCTTCGACTCGCGTCGCTCGGGGCGCGGACAGATCCACCTGACCACCCGCGACGACGCCGGCGAACGCTTTCGGGAAAGCGCGCCCCTCGAAGCCCTGCGCTCCGACTTCGAAGACGGCGCGCCCGCCCTCTCCGAGGATCTCGACTACGTGATGTTCTCCTCCGACCGCAGCGGCAACATCGACATCTACGAAGCGCGGCTGGTCCCGCCGCTGTAGACCATACCTACGGCTTTTCCGCCCGAGCCGACGGCGAACGACTCGCAGTGCTATGACCCGATCAACGTGGTCATCCTGCTCATCGCGATCGATCTGTACTCGCTGATCGTGCTCGTGGCGGTCGTGCTCTCGTGGCTGCGCCTCTCGCCGGAAAATCCGGTGGTGCGCGTGGTCAGCTTTTTGACCGAGCCCGTGCTGGAGCCCCTCCGCAAGATCCTGCCGGACCTCGGCGGCCTCGATTTTTCGGCGATGATCCTGCTCATCGGCTTGCAGCTGATCAAACGCCTGCTGCTCGGGCTCTGATTCGCCCGCGGGACTACTGATCCGCGTACTCGACGCTGCTCGTCGGGCGCACCTCGAGGACCCGCGCGAAGAATGCACCGCGGTAGCTCGCGTTGCGTACGGCGCCGAGCACCAGCTCGGCGTTCGGAGCGACGACCGTGCCGGTGAACGAAGCGTCGATCGTGGCGGGCGCCGTACCGAAGTAGCCGAGCACGAACGCCGCGGCCGAATCCGCAACGCGCGTCACGCCCTGATGCACGAGCGCCTCGGCCACGTGCAGCGTGACCGCGCTCGCCTCGACCGCGAGCGCGCCCGTGCGAGCGACCGCGAGCGACGCAAACCGATAGCGACCGCTGCCGAGCCGCAGCGTCGCGCCTGCCGGAACCACGACGTGACCGTACGAGCCGGGCTCGAGCCTGCGGCTCTCGTTCACCCCTAGCTCCACGTCGCCCGCCGAGCCCGCGAAGTCGACCCACCGCGCGATCGAGTGCCCGGGCAGCACCGCCCGCTCGCGCACGCTGCCGAGC
>DASXWF010001378.1:0-2464 GCA_036503835.1 Polyangiaceae bacterium
GGCTGCGCTCGTAGGGCATCATCAGCGGGGACGTCGGCCCGGTGCCGATGCGCGTCACGCTGCCGAAGTACGGTGCGAGCTGCGCTGGTGTGGCGCCGAACAGTAACCGTCCCAGAATCGACGCGGCTCGGAGGCTTGCCAACGGCCTGAATCTGGGGCAGCCGCGCAGCCCTAGCCTCTCGACGTCAACCCGGAGGCTTCCACCGATGCGGCAGCAGGTCCTCGATGTCGCGCGCGGGATGGTGCTGCACGCGGGTCAGCACGTCGGTGAGGTAGTCGATGGCGTTGACGCGATGCTTTTCGCAGGACGCCACGAGCGTGTACAGCGCGGCGAAGTCATGGCCCGCCTGCTCGTTGCCGAAGAAGAGGTAGTTCACGCGGCCCAGCGCCGCGCGGCGCAGGGAAGCTTCGGCGATGTTGTTGTCGAGGGGGATCGAGGCGTGTCGCAGGAAGCAGCCGAGCGCGCGAAAGTTCCTGAGCACGTAGCGTATCGCACGACCCAGCGCGGAGCGTGGTCCGTGTCGTCCTCGATGCGTGCGTGCCCAGCGAAGCAGCTGCACGAAGGCAGGCTTCGATTCTCGTTGCCGCAGAGCGAGGTGGTGCTCGGTGCCGATGATGCCCGCAGTCTTGGCGTCGGCTTCGATGCGATAGAGGCGAGTGATCAGATCGAGCGCCTCCTGCGTCTCGGGATGCTGGCGCTGCTCGTAGACCTTGCGTCGGGCGTGAGCGAAGCAGCCGGCGCGCGTTCTTCGTCCCGGCTTGGTGACGACGTTGTAGCCGGTGTACTGATCGACAACGAGACGGCCAGGAGAATCGCCGAGGACTTCATCGGGCACGCTGCCGCTACGGGTCGTCGCGTAGCGATAGACGATCAGCTCGGGAGTGACGAAGGACCAGAGGTAGCATCGCCCCTTGTGATCCCACTGGCGCATGGACGTCTCGTCTGCATGCACGTCAGTCGCGCGAGGAACCAGCGCCAGTGCCGCGGTGTGCAGTGGCTTCAGTTCTCGAGCGCCGCGATGGATCAAGTTGCACATGGTGCTGCGCGACATGGGAATGCCGATGTCGCGGTAGGCCTTTTCGAGGCGGTTCTGAGGATTCGAGTGCGCGCACTTGTTGACGATCAGGTGGGCAACGAAGCTCGGGGCGTAGCGAGTCTTCTCGCCCATGCGCTCCGGTGCTTGAGCAGTCGTGATGTGGCCGCACGCGCACTTGACCGTCTGCCGTTCGTAGACGCGCTTGCGAAAGAACGGTTGCACGTACTCCCAGACCACCGAGGGTTTGCTGCCAACGTGCCGCAGGGAGCCGTCGCACTTGGGGCACTCCTTCAGCGTGACGGGGACCGGTGTGATCTCGGTCTCGACGCTGGCGTTGCGAAGCGCCGCGCTCTGCTTACGAGCCTGCTGCGTTTGCTCTGGCGTGCGCTTGACTTTGGGCAGCGGTGGCGGCAGCTTGCTGCTCGGCCGTCGTTCGCTCTTCTTCTCGAAGAGGCGACGTTCGAGCGCAGCAAGCTTCTCAGTCAGCTCGACAAGCTTCTGCTCTTGCGCGGCGGCATATGCTTTCCAGCCGCAGTCGTGACCGTCGTCGTCGGGAGGAGCCAACGACTAGCTTTGATCACATTCCGAGGGCTATGTCGATCCCCGGCGGTTCTTGTCGTGCTTTTTTCACGGTGCCCGGTTGCCAGTGCTCGGGCCGCCGCACGCTGCGAACGTCGATGCCGTCGAGCAGCATCGCGAGCTCGGTCGCATCCACCTGTACCGAGCGGCCGTCAGCCGCCACCTGCGGCATGCGGAAGCGCCCTCGCTCGAGGCGCTTGTAGTACAGCACCAGGCCGCCTCGATCCCAGAACAGGATTTTGCAGCGGTCCCGACGGCGGCCGAAGAACACGAAGAGGTGCCCCGCGAACAGATCCATGCCCCACTGGCCTTGAACGATCGCGCTCAAGCCATCGTGGCCACGACGCAGATCGACGGGATCGACGGCCAGATAGATCCGAACGCTCGCCGGGAGCGTCAGCACAACGCCTTGCTGAGCTCGGACAGGACGGCAGCTACGTAGGACGGGCTGCACCCCTCGGAGAAGCTCACGCGGACGGCGCCCACGCGGGCGTGGAGCATCGAGATCGGGCTCGGCTCACGCTCGATGCGGACCGGAAGCAGCCGAGGGCTCGCGACTGGGATCGTCGCGCTCTTACGCGCCTTGTAGATGTGGTACCGGAGGGTCGACAAGGCCACGCGGTGCCTCGACGCCACCTCAGCGTGAGAAGCGCCGCTCTGCTCGGCCTCCGCGACGATCTTCGCCCAACGCTCAGCTACCCGCCTTGCCACGGCGCCATGGTGCCGGAGTGGCGCTGGCGCTCAATGCGTCCATTCTCGGACGGTTACGTTGCGGTGCGCTGGCAGAAAATCGAGAGCGAGCGCTGATTCAACGAGAGGGCGGTCGATCTGCACGGGCCAATTCCAGT
>DASXWF010001379.1:0-4360 GCA_036503835.1 Polyangiaceae bacterium
GAGCGAGTCCGCGAGCGAGCGCGTCCCCGGCAGCGGCGCGCCCGGCCCCAGGCGGCCGCGCCGGACCTCGGCAGCGAGCGCGCGCGCGATTTGCACGTAAATCGGCGTATTCTCAGCCGATTCCAGGACGAGCGGGAGTTCGCGCTGCGCGCCCACTGGTACCTAGAATATCTCGAATCTGGACCTTTTGACTAGACCAGTCGTTCTTCACACTCTCGGCATGTCCGACGGCAACCCTCCCCGCACCGGCGAGCCCGCGGCCTACGCCGCCACTGAACGCACCCGCCTCCGCCGCCACGCGGAACGCGGCAGCTACGATCGCGTTCTCGTGCACGCGATCCTGGACGAGGCGCTCGTTTGCCACGTCGGCTTCGTCCACGACGGCCAGAGCCACGTCATCCCCACCGTGTTCGCGCGTGTGGACGAGCTCCTGTACGTGCACGGCGCCGTCGCGAACCGCATGCTCGGCGCGCTCGCCGGCGGACAGCGCATCTGCTGCACCGTCACGCTCCTGGACGGCCTCGTCCTCGCACGCTCCCACATGTACCACTCGATGAACTACCGTTCCGTCGTGGTGCTCGGGGCCGCTCGCGACGTCACCGACCCGGACGAAAAGCGGCTCGCCTTCCAGGCGCTGATCGATCGCGTCGAGCCCGGTCGCTCCGGACGCTCGCGCCCCGCGAACGAAAGCGAGCTCCGCACGACGCGCGTCCTCGCCCTTCCCCTCGTCGAAGTCTCGGCGAAAGTGCGCAGCGGTCCGCCGCTCGACCCGCCGGAGGATCGCGCCCTGCCCTACTGGGCCGGCGTGATCCCGCTCACGCTGGCGCGCGGCGAGCCCATCCCCGACGACGCCGCGTAACCCGACGCCGCGTGGCGCTCGGTGCTTGCCCGCGGCCTACTTCTTCTTCGCCGGCTTCTTGAACGCCGCCTCGGACCCGATCTTGAGGATGACGTCGAGCGCGGCGTCCGGATACTGCGCCTTCATCTTGGCCTCGAGCTCGGGCGCGTTCTTGGCCGCGGGCAACGCCTCGTCCCAGGCTTTCAGGTAGGCTTTCGTGAACTCGATGCCGGAGGTGTCGAGCTTGCGGTCGGGCTTCTGGTGGCCCGGCACGACCGTGACGGGATTGAGCGAAAGGAGCCGGTCGAGCGACGCGATCCAGGCCTTGCGCTGCTCGGGCGTCGTCTCGGCCGTCCAGGGAAAGACGGCGTCGTACACGATGTCGCCGGTGACGACGGCCTTGAGCGACGGGATCCACACGTAAGAGTTCGCCGACTCGTCTCCCTGCACGTCGCCCGTGATCTCGAGCTTTTCACCCTCGAGCTCGAGCGCCGGCGCCGCGAGCGGCTCGGGGATCAGCGGCTTGTCGGTGATCGCCTCCTTGTAGAGGGGCTTCCACTGCTTCACCTTCGGCGCCCACGTGTTCTTGATCTCGGCGACGGTGGCCGGGAGGGCGACGAGCTTCACGCTCGGGAAGGCTTCCTTCAGGGCGACGGCCCCGAAGTAATGATCGGGATGACCGTGCGTGACGTAGATGGTGGTGAGGGTCTTACCGCTCGCCTTCACCATGTCCGCGACCTTCTTCGCGTCCGCCAGCGTGAACGCGGCGTCGATCAGCAACGCCTCCTTCTCCCCCGTCACGAGCGTGGAGGTGACCAGGAAGCCCTCGGGCGTCCCCGTGAACACCTGCAGCTTCAGCTTCGAAACGGGGACAGGAGGGGCGGGCGGCGGCGCGGGCGTCGCTGCCGGCGCCGGCGCGGTCTCCACCGGAGCCGGCGCTTCGATCGGGGCGGGGCCGGGCGTCGCCGGCTCGGGCGTCGCCTCACCGCCGCACGCGACGGAGAGAGCGAACAGCAACGAGAGAGAAAGGCGGGGGCGCAGCAGGCTCATGGCCGCGCATCCTCGCCCAAGAACGGCCGGAGGGGAACCATCACCCGGGGGCGTGAACGAGTCACGCCCCGCCGAGCAGGGATGAGGCAGTTTTGCGCGCTTACTTGCGCGCGGCCGCTTCCTTCGCGAGCTTTTCCTTGTACGCCTTGATCATCTCCTCCTGCTCCTGCTTCGGAACGGGGGAGTAGCGCGCGAATTCCATCGTGAAGTTGCCCTTGCCCTGCGTGGCCGAGCGAAGGTCGGTCGAGTAACCGAACATGGTGTTGAGCGGGACCTCGGCGACGATCGTTACGTTTTCGTCGCTGACCGTCTCGAGGATCACGCCGCGGCGCTGGTTCACCTGACCCACGACGGAGCCCTGGAACTCGACCGGCGCCTCGACCTCGACCTTCATGATGGGTTCGAGGATCGTGGGCTTGGCCTTGAGGTACGCCTCACGGAAACCCATCCAGGCGGCGGTCTTGAAGGCCTGCTCGGACGAATCGACCGGGTGATGCAGACCGTCGTTCACGGTGGCGCGCACCCCGACGACCGGGAAGCCGATCAGCGAGCCGCGCTTGATGCCTTCCTTGAAGCCCTTGTCGCAGGCCGGAATGAACTCGCGCGGGATCGAGCCGCCGACGACCTCGTCCACGAACTCGTAGGTCTCGACCGCGTCCGGCGGCAGCGGCTCGATGAAGCCGTTGACGCGCGCGAACTGACCCGAGCCGCCGGTCTGCTTCTTGTGCGTGTAGGCGATCTCCGCGCGCTGCGTGATGGTCTCGCGATAAGCGACCTGCGGCTTGCCGGCGATCACGTCGCAGCTGTACTCGCGGCGCATGCGCTCCATGTAGATGTCGAGGTGGAGCTCGCCCATGCCGCTGATGATGGTCTGCTGCGACTCTTCGTCCTGGTGCACGCGGAAGGTCGGGTCTTCCTTCGTGAAGCGGTTCAGCGCCTTCGAGAAGTTGGTCTCGGCCGAGCGATCCTTCGGCGCGACGGCGAGCGAGATGACGGCTGCCGGAACGTGCATCGACGTGAGCGTCACGGCCATCTTGCCGTCGGTGAAGGTTTCGCCCGAGCTCGCTTCCACGCCGTAGAAGGCGACGATGTCGCCCGCCTCCGCGGTCTGCACCTCCTCGCGATCGTCCGAGTGCATGCGGAACATGCGCGGCACGCGCACCTTACGGCGCTCGTTCGAGATGTTGTAGATGGTGTCGCCCGTGCTGACCGAGCCCTGGTAGACGCGGAAGTAGGTGAGCTGGCCGTACTTGTCCTGCTGGAGCTTGAAGGCCAGACCGACGAACGGCTTGCTCGAGTCGGACTCGAGCACGACCTTCTCCTCGCCCTTCTCCTGGTCGTGGCCCTCGTTGACCACCTCGGTCGGGTTCGGCAGGTAGTAAACGACGCCGTCGAGCAGGAGCTGCACGCCCTTGTTGCGGAAGGCGGAGCCGCACATCACCGGCGTCATCTTCAGCGCCAGCGTGGCGCGGCGGATGGCAGCGCGGAGCTCCTCGATGCTGATCGGCTCTTCGTTGAGGAACTTCTCTCCGAGCTGGTCGTCGACGTCCGCGACCTTCTCGATGATCTCCTGGCGGGCGGCCTTGGCCTGCTCGGCGTATTCGGCCGGGATCTCCTCTTCGCGCACCTTCTCGCCGTCCTCGCCGTCGAAGAAGAAGGCCTTGCCCTGGATCGGGTCGATGATGCCCTCGAACTTGTCCTCGGCGCCGATCGGCACCTGCAGCTTGACCGGGTGGTGCTGCAGCTTCTCCTTCAACATGTCGGCGACGCGCGCGTAGTTGGCGCCGGGGTTGTCCATCTTGTTGACGAAGGCGATGCGCGGCACGCGGTAGCGCTTCATCTGCTTGTCGACGGTGATGGACTGGCTCTGCACGCCCTTGCCCGAGTCGAGCACCAGGATCGCGCCGTCGAGCACGCGCAGCGCGCGCTCGACCTCGATCGTGAAGTCGACGTGGCCGGGGGTGTCGATGATGTTGATGTTGATGTCCTCGAGCTGCTCCTTGGAGCCCTTCCAGACACAGTACGTGGCAGCCGACTGACTCGTGATGCCCTTCTCGCGCTCGAGATCCATCGAGTCCATCTTGGCGCCGACGCCGTCCTTGCCGCGCACCTCGTGGATGGCGTGAATGCGGCCCGTGTAGAAGAGGATGCGCTCGGTGAGCGTCGTCTTGCCCGAGTCGATGTGGGCCGAGATGCCGATGTTCCTGATGCGTTCGATGGGGATCTTCGTTGCCACGATGGAGGGTCTTTCAGTGTTGGGACCGCGGCACGTAGCCAAGACGCCCCGAGAAGGGAAGCCACGCGGTCTGGAGGCCGAATTTCGGGCCCCTTAATGGCATCTCTAGAGCCTTTGCGCCACGGTCGCGGCCACTTCGGGCCAAACCCGGCTTTTGACGGGCTAATCCGGCGCCCGCGACCCGCTGCTCAACCCCTCCGCCAGGGGTATTCGTCGGATCCGAGCACCCAGATGAA
>DASXWF010001380.1:0-5370 GCA_036503835.1 Polyangiaceae bacterium
CTTCAGCGTCGTGGACGTCGGGGATCATCCGGAATCCGTGGCCGCCGTCGCCTTCCTCCATGGCCATGGCATCCCGGCGCTCCGGCTGCGCCAGCTGAGCTCCGGTGCTCCCGTTGCCTCTGCGCTCGAACGCATCCTCTACGGAGGCTCGAGCGTCGGATACCCGAAGGACATCGTCCGCTGGAGCTCACCGTCCGAGCTGGACACGCTGGTGCGGTCCCGCATCCAGGTCATCGACCTCCCGCCGAGGCGCATCAACTCGAGAAAGCAGGCCGAGGACTACTTTTTGGAGACGGCGAAGAAACCGGTCAACGTGTTTCTCAGCTACTCCGGCCAGGACCAGGTCGTCGCCGCCAAGATCAGCGAAGCCCTCAAGAAGCGCTTCCAAAAGGTCTTCGACTACAAGGACGGTAGCTCGATTCGCCCCGGGGAGCCCTGGCTTCAAGAGATCTTCAGGGAGCTCGCGGGCTCGGCCGTGGCCGTTCCCCTCGTCTCGAAGGACTACTACGCGAGCGACAATTGCATGCACGAGGCGCGTGAAATCATCGCGCAGCGCGACAGCAAACTCCTCCACGTCATCCCCATCAAACTCCAAGAAACCCTTCCACCTCCGCCCGAGTGGTTCCGAGACGGCCAGTTCGAGCGCATTTTCGCCTCGGACGGAGACGCGGGCGCGCTGGTCGAGCGAATCGTCAAGCTCGTCGAAGAGCGCGCCACGCGCCGCTAGAGCGACAAACGGTTTGATCCTAGTCGAACTACCTAGAAAGAGTGACGAGCGAGGGTGCCCGCGTGGGGGGAGGCTCCGCCGAACTTGCTTCGGTGGAGGGGGGCGGCGCGTGCCGCCCCCATGAACAAGGCTAGAACGCCGAGCAGTCCAAACTGATCGGCGTTCTAGTACAACGGCCAGACGCTTTCCTGCGTAATCCGGAATCCACATGGGGGCCGTTGTACTAGTGCCGGGATCCCGGCTTGCGTTTGATGGGCTGAGCCGGCTGCGTTTCCTCGGCCCAGGACAGGATTTTGCGCCGCGTCGGGGGCGCGCGCGTTTCCCCGGGGCGAGGGATTGCCTCGTTCACGAACCACACGTCGAACGACTTGAGCTCGTTCTCCGGATGACCGGTGATGACGTGGTAGCGCTTGAGCATTTCCTTCACGCCGTCGAGGTAGGCGCCGAAGCGATCCTCGCCGATACGCCGGTGAAAGTCGCCCCAGATCTGATTCATGCGGAAGCCCTCCTTCGGCTGCACCTCGAAACTCGGGGCATCGCCGGTCAACGGATCGAGCTTCCGGCCGTCCTTGGTCAGGCCGTCCACGACGATGCGGCCGTCATCGCGCGGTGGTGAGGGAGCGAACATGCTCCAGCCCTGAAACAGGCGGGGATACACCACGAGCGCCGTCATCCACTCCGGGCGCTGCGCCGGCTTGAGCCATTTCGGCACGGCGCGATTTTCCTGGAGCACCTGGCTCCCACACGCGATGAGCAGCGCGAGGACGGCGCCCTCGCGCAGAAATGCGAGCGCGTGCCTCAGGCTGTTCTGCGCGGGCGACGGCGGCGGCTGCCGGTCCTCGGGCGAGCCCGGCAGCTTTTCGACGTCGAAGTAGGCGTTCGCCTCCTCCCGCTGCTGCGCCGCTCGCCGCAAGCGCTTGGCCACGGCACCGGAAATGCCGGGGATGCGCAGCGGCAAGAGCAGCAGGAAGCCGAACGGGACGGCATCGAACAGCCGGAAGAGCGCGGGCAGGCCGAGGTAGCGCGTGTCGCTCGCCGGATCGATCACGACCAGGGTTTCGGCCACGTCGCGGTCGAGCGAGCCGGGGGGAACCGAGTGGCGAGCCTTGGCCCGTCTCGCCTCCGAGGCAGCTTCGCCCGTGTCCTTCTCCTCGTCCTCGTCGTCCTCGTCCTCGCCGTCGTCCTCGACTTTGCGGTCGAGCTCGGACTCCGGCAGCTCGGCGGGCTTCACCGCGCGAAATTCGATCTTTCCGAGCATGTCGAAGCGCTTGACGACGCGCGCGAAGGAAAGCCAAAACCCGCTGTCGCCGTCGATGCACAGCGTGCGCCGCGGAAAGCGCCGGGCGAAGCGCGGGCCGAGCGCCTCCCAGGCCTCCCGCGGGATCAGCACCCAGAACGCCGTCACCATCGCCCACGAGAAAGGTCCGAGCTGGACGACCGCGTCGATCGACAGGTGCAGCGCGGCGCAGAGCAGCCACGCGACCATGCGCGCGAGCGGCGTGCGGAACGGCAGGACCAGGAGGAACGCGATGGACGACTCGATGAAGAGCGCCCCGTACGTCATGAAGCGAAAGACTCCGACCGGCAGATAGTCGCGGATGGCCGCGCCCAGCGCCGTCACCATGCGATCCTGCTGGAAGAAGTAGTAGACGGCCGTCCCGTCCTTCCACTCCGCGCCCTGCTTGTGGACGACGTTGAAGTAGTAGATGACCACCCACTGCGCGATCAGCGCCGCCACCGCGAGCGAGACGACCGGCGTCGTGTCGCGCGGCGGATCGTCGCGCTCGTTCAGCGCGGCGACGCTGGTCTCGCGCCGCGCCTTCAGGGAGGCGAGCAGCGCGTCGACGCTGAAGCGCCGCCCGAGCGGCAGGAACAGCGTCCAGACCGTGAGCAGATTCAGCACCACCCAGCCGCCGTTCTCGAGCATGACGTTGCGGCTGTTGATGCTCACGAGCAAGATCGCCGACAGCACGTGCATCAGGCGCGTGCGCCAGCCGATCGCGAACAGCACGCACACGAGCAGCTGAAACGCCATCAGCGTCTTCACCTCGCCCGGCGTGCTGAACGCGAGGTAGACCGAGAACAGGTGGTCGCTCATCGGCCGGAAGAGCATGAAGTGGTTGGTGAGCCACCCGGTGTTGGCGTAGTGCGCCTCCACGTCCGGCCAGCGCCGCGCCACATCCACGAACAGCAGCGTCGCGAGCGCCATGCGGAAGAGACCGAGCGAGCGCGGGTCCGCCGTCGCGTACGTCCGCTGCAAGAAGCCGATGACTTTTTGGAGGCCGCCCTCGCGCGCGGCGTTGCGCTCGCCCGCGGCCTGCTTGCCTTCCGGCTCGCTGTCGGGCTCGGAGTCGTGGTCGGGCTCGGGGTCGTCGGGCTCCGGGTCGTCGCGCTCCGGGTCGTCGCGCTCGGCCTCCCGTTCGCGAGCGGCGTCCTTGCGTGCGTCCTCGGGCACGGAGCCCGCTTCCGCTTCACTCTCGGGTTTCCGCTGCTCGCTCATGGCTTGCCCTTCGACGCCGGCCTTTTCGTGAGCCAGGGGCGCGCGCCCGAGTCGCTGACGACGCCGAACGAGACGAGCTTCTGCGGAATGCCCGGCTCCCCCGCCGCCTGTCCCGGCTTCGGCGGCTTCCCGTGCACCCACCACACGTCGAACGAGGCGAGCTCATCCTCCGGCTTCCGGTCGTACTTGTGGATGTTGCGCAAGTAGTCCTTGAGGTGCTGCCGATTGGGAACGTGCCACTCGAAACGAATGCGGTTGTTGTAGTCGCACCAGAATTGCTGGTGTCCCCAGCCGTGTGTGGGAAAGGGATCGAAGTCCGGCTCCTTGCCCGTGAACGGATCCAACTTGCGGCCGTCCTTGGTGCGCCCGTCGACGACCACGCGACCGTCGTCGTACGGCGGCTCCGGAGCGAACATGCCCCAGCCCTCGAGCAGGCGGAACGTGTTCACCGTGTGCACGACCCAGGCGGGACGGTGCACCTTGAAACGCCGGTTCATCCAGCCGTTGTCGTTCGCGACCTGCACGGCCAGCATCACCACGAACGCCGCCGCGAGGGACTCGCGCACGAGCGTCTTCGTGTTGTCCCAGTGCCCGCGGAGCGTATTCTGACCGGGCTGCGCAGCCGCGGTGACCAGCTCCGGGCGGGGCGCCTCGAGACCGCACGCACCCAGCCCGAGCCAGACGGACACCTGGATGCGGTTCCGGGCCAGGGTGCGATACAGCGCCCGGCCTACGTGCATAAGCCCTGGTATTTTCAGCCAAAATAGCGGCACGACCCCGAACGGCAGCGCGCGCCCGATTTGGAACAGCGCCTGCTCTTCGAGGTGGACTCGCCCTTCCGGATCCACGACGACGACGCTCTTCTCCGCCATGGCCGCGTCGACGCCGGGAGGAAACAACTCCGCGCGATCGTTGCCGAGGAACGTCAAGCGCTGAAACGGATCGAGCCGCTTCAGGATGCGAGAGGTGAGCAAGCAGATCCCGCAATCGACGTCGAAGATCACGGTCCGCTTGCGCGCGTCGCGCCCGAACCAACGACCGAGGAGCTGCCAGTCACGCTCGCCGAGGAACGGCAAGTAGAACAGCATCATCGCGTACGAAAACGGACCGAGCCGCGAGGTGAGCGCGATCCCGCCGTGCAGACCCACGCCGAGCACGAGCGCGATCCGGTGCATCCACACGCGGAAGAACGGAAAGAGCAGGATGGCCGGCAGCGACCACTCGATGGCGAGCGCGCCGTACGTGAACGCCTGGTACACCTCGAACGGCAAGCCGCGGAGCGCGATGCCGAGCTGGGTCACGATGCGATTTTGCTGCAAAAACCAGTAGATCGCGCTGCCGTTGCGCCAGCCGACCCCGTCCTTGTGCACGGCGTTGAAGAAGTAGATGACGGCGAGCTGGAGCAGCATCGCCATCACGATCAGCGAGACGAACGGAACCTCGGGGTCCGGGGGACGCTCGCGATCGTTCAGCGCCGCGGGGCTGTTCTCGTGGCGGGCCTTCAGCGAGGCGAGCACGGCGTCCACGCTGAGCCGCCGCCCGAGCGGCAGGAACATGCTGTACGCCGCCATCAGGTTGACGAGCACGTCGCCGCCGTTTTCGACGAAGAGGTTCCGCGCGTCGAGGCTCGTGATCGAAAGAAACCCGAGCACCTGCGCGAGGCGCGTCTTGAAGCCCACCGTGTAGCAGAGGAACACGACGAGCATCAGCGCCATCACCACGCGCACCTCGCTCACGCTCGAGAAGGCGTGCAGGAGCGAGAAGACCTCGTCGCCCATCGGGCGGAAGAGCGAGAAGTGATTCGGTAAGAATCCGTCGTTCGAGTAGTACTCGCGCGCGTTGTAGAAGCGCCGCGCGCAGTCCAGGGTCAGGAGCGAGCCGAAGCCGATCCGGAACACCCCGAGCCAGCGCGTGTCGGCGGTAAAATAGCGGGCCTGAAGAAAGTCTCCGAAGGCGTTTCGGCCCCTCGCCTTCGGACGTTCTGAATCCACCATCAACGACGGCTGGGGACTCTAGTACAGCGGCCCGGATGTGCATTCCGAGATCCGCGGAGCTTGCCACCCCGGACCGCTAGCAGCGCCCCCGCGGTCTGGGGTAGGCTTCCCGCGTCCGCCCCGCGTTCCCCATGAATATCGCCTGCACA
>DASXWF010001381.1:0-7439 GCA_036503835.1 Polyangiaceae bacterium
TGTCCTCGCTGACTGCGACCACGCAGGTGGCGCTCGACCACCTGCCGGATCCCTTCCGCCGCGTGCTCGAGCTCGTCGACCTCGGGGGCCTCGAATACCGCGACGCCGCGGCAACCCTCGAAGTACCCGTCGGCACCGTCATGAGCCGCCTGCACCGAGCGCGCCGCCTACTCGCGACGCGCCTCAGCCAGGACACCGCTCCGCGCGCCGCGTAGAGCCGAAGGTGCTGCAAGCTCGCGGTGCTCGCGGGACCTTCTTGAGCCGCCAAGGCCGCCAAGAGCGCCAAGGCCGCCAAGGGTTGGGGGGGTGAGCTTCACCGCTGAGCACGGCGCGCAACCCAACCCAAAAAACCTTGGCGCTCTTGGCGCCCTTGGCGGCTCAAAGAAATCCTAAAAGCCGCCAAAGACCCAACGGTAACGTCGGGAGCGCTAACCTCCGGAGCTAGCTTCTCTTCGCCCGGCTCGCCGCCCGCTTGGGCTTTTCGGGGGCCGGGGGTTCGTCCGAACCACCCGTCACGAGCCGGGAAGACTCGGGAACGGGGATCGGGCGCTGCGAAGAAGGCGGCCCGGCGTGGCTTGCACCAGGGCGGGTAGGGGGATCGAAGGTGGGGGCCCGGGGGGCATCGGGAACCCGATAGCCGAGTCGATCGTGGAGTTCGGCCAGGATGTCGAGCAGGAGCCCGTACTGATCCTCTTGGGGGAGGGAGCCGAGGGAAGACTGGATGGCTTCGCGAACCTTCACGCGACGTACCGCGACCGGAAGCTCCGGAGGCAGAAAGCCGGGCCGCGGGGGACGGTTCGAAACGGGTCGCGCCGGGGCGACATCGATGACACGCCTGCGCGGAAAGCGATTCGGATCCGCCGCGGCGGTTCGCTCCGAAACGGGAGCCTTCACCGGCTTGGGGGCCCGGAAGATCTCGAGCTTGTCTTCGTGCGAGAGCTTCTGCCGCGCAAGGAAGAAGAACACACCACCAGCGGTGCGCTTGCGACTGCCGTCCGGCAGCATCATGCCGCCCTTGTCTTCAATCTGTTTCGTCTCATCGAGGAGCTTCAATGAGAGCTCCTCGCCGAGCGCCTTCACCACGCCACGGATCTGAGTCAGAGGGGTCTCCTCGGACTCGCCCAGGGCTTTGGCGATAGTGCTCACCGCTTCTTCGGTTGCCATGTTGCCTCCAGCCACGCCCCCAAGACGTGGGTCTCTACTAACGCTTCTCTATGCCTCGTCTTTTGCCCGTCCGCAAGTCACTCGACGGGTTTCAGCGGCCGTTTCTATTGTTTTTGTTTGTTACCGCGGGCGGGCACGCTCTCGGAACGGCCGGCTATGGAGAGAATTCAGAGGATTTCCACATGCCCTGCGGCAACTGCGTAACGGACACCGCGCTCCGCGTCGACCAACAGGTTTCCGGTGCCGTCTATGCCCGCGGCGGTCCCGCTCGCCCCGTCCACCGTCACGCGCAGTCCACGCAAAGCGTCGTGGCGCTCGAACTCGTACAGCAGCGTACTCGGTAGCGTTTGCCTCGTCACGTTCGGGGGGGCATCTTCCGCCGCTCTGTCTCTCGGCCGCTCGAGGTCGGCCAGACGGGTCGAAAGCGCGCTCAGGATTTGCACGAGCAGGTCTTCGCGGTCGATTTGTCGCACTCCTGCTTCTGCGAGCGAAGTCGCCCGGCGCTCTACATCACTCGGGAGTGTGATACGTCCCAGGTTGAGACCGATACCCACCACCACTGCCGCCAATTTCCCCGCCTGCACTTGGCTCTCGGCCAGGATGCCGGCGACCTTCTTACCTCCGACCAGGACGTCGTTCGGCCACTTGACCGACGCAGTCGCAGCGACACCGTCCCGAGTGAGGAGCGTTGCGACGGCGTGCCGAACCGCGAGCCCCGCGACCAGCGAGAGGCCGGACGCGAGCTCGGGCGAAAGCTTCGGCCGGAGCAGAACCGAGAACGCAAGGCTCGTCTCCGCGCTCGAATGCCACTCACTGCCGCGGCGCCCGCGCCCCCGGCGTTGCTCGCCCGCCACGAAGAGCGAGCCGGCCGCGGCGCCGCTACGCGCTGCCTCGAGCGCGTCGTCGTTGGTCGATTCGGTCTCCGCTCGAAAGGTGAGCGGCGTTCCGAGCGGCAACTGCTCGCGCGTCGCGAGCGCGACGAAACGCTCCGGGTCGAAGCTCGAGCTCATCCGAGGGGCTCGAGGTCGAGCGAAATGTCCGCCGCCGGCGCCGAATGTGTCAGCGCGCCGACGCTCACCACGTCCACCCCGGCGCGGGCGAGCTCTGCGATGCGCTCCAGCGTCACACCTCCCGATACCTCCACGATCGCGCGGCCCCGGGCACGGCGCACGGCCTCGCCGATCGCCTCGGGGCGGAAGTTGTCGAGCATGACGATGTCCGCTCCCGCCGCGAGCGCCTGATCCAGAGCCTCGAGGCTTTCGACCTCCACCTCCACGCGGGTCACGTGAGGCGCACGGGCGCGCGCCAGGCCGATGGCGCGGCCGATCTCGCCGGCGGCGGCGACGTGGTTGTCCTTGATCAGGATGGCCGACCCGAGGTTGTCGCGGTGGTTCTTGCCCCCGCCGGTGCGGACGGCGTAGCGCTCGAGCGCCCGCAGCCCGGGCGTCGTCTTGCGCGTATCCACCACGCGCAGCGCCGAGTCGGGAGGCACGGCGGCCACGAAGCGCGCCGTCAGGGTCGCGATCCCCGACAGGCGCTGGGCGAAGTTCAGCGCCGTGCGCTCGGCGGCGAGCAGGCTGCGGGCGCCGCCCTCGGCGACCCAGAGCACGTCGCCCGGCGCCGCGCGCGCTCCTTCGGCGAGCTTCCGCTCCACACGCACGCCCGGATCGACGAGGTAGAAGACGCGCGCGAACACGTCACCGCCGCACACCACGAGCGGTTGTCGGGCCACGGCGCGCGCCAGGGCGCGAGCCTTTTCCGGCACCACGGCCTCGCTCGTCACGTCCCCGGCCGACAGGTCTTCCCGGAGCGCATTCTCGACGACACGGTCGAGCTCGATCGAAAACTGCATGGTTCGTGGGGGTGCCCAGGGCCTTCGGGCGCGCGGTCAGAAACCGTAGCTACGCGCGAGGTACGAAGCAAAGAGGTTCGAAAAGGCGTGCAGGAGCACGCTCGCGCCGATGCCCCCGGTGCGCGCGCGCAGCCAGCCGAAGAGCAGCGCCGGGAAGAAGACGCTCAGGCGATTCGGATGCAGCTCCGTCGCGAGGTGACCGAGGGCGAAGAGCGCGCTCGTGACGAGCAGCGAGGGGCCGATGCTCGCCCCGAAGAGCTTCAGCCGCGGCCGCCAGGCCGCATCGAGGGAGGACTGCAGGTAGCCGCGATAGAAAGCCTCCTCCGGCAGCGCGATCACGAAGACCTGTCCGAGGGCGTCTTCGAAGAGCGGCAGGAGCGGCGCGGCCGAGAAGCTCCCGTCCGGCTTCCACCACGCGAGCCAGCCGAGCCAGAAGGGGGGAAAGACCACGAGCGCGCAGCCGAGCGCCCATCCGAAAGCGCCGCCTCCTTCGCGGAGCAACCGCCGCGCCGAGAGCGGCTCCGCTTCGAACAGTCCGCCGAGCGCCAGCCCGTGTCGCCGCACCGTCTCCGTGTCGCGCCGCAGCACGAAGAAGTACGTCACTGCCAGGAAGGTGAGCCCTACGCCCGTCGCCTGATGCGCGTCCGGCAGAAGGTACGAAAGCGCCGTCACGACGGCGGTCGTCGCGACGCCGACGCCGAGCGGCGGAAGCGCGGCGCCAAGTCCGCCATTCGGCTTCGAGGTCAAAGGAAACTTCCGCCCCCGACGGAGTATCGGAAAAGGCGGGTGATCGCGAGTCTTATCACCCATTCCCGCCTGGGCTAAGGTCCGTGCCCCGTTCATGCTCGACACGAACCCGCACCGCACGCCCTCGTCTCTTCCGCTTCCGCCTCGGGTCGATCTGGCCAAGTGGCCGCCCGACGACGACATTCCCGGTGCACCGAGCCCCGGCGTCCCTCCCGGGGGCAACTTCGGCGGCGGCGGTTACGGCGGCGGCGGTGGCGGTGATTTCAAGAGCGGGCGCTTCGCGCCGGCCGCGATCATCGTCGGCATCATCGCCGCGCTCGGTTTCGGCGGCTTCCTCCTCTTCGGCATGAAGAAGGACGCGGAGCGGCTGACGATCGAGCAGGGCGAAGCGGTCAAGAAGGACATCTTCGTGAAGCCGAAGGCCGAGCAGATTGGTCTCTGGCGCGAGTGGGCGGCGAAGGAAAGCAGCGACGAGGTGCGCTGCGAAGCGTTGAAGCAGCTCGCGTGGGCGCGGGATCCGCAAGGCGTACCGCTCGCGGCGGCCGCGCTCAGCTTTCCATCCGAAGCCGTGCAGGGCATGGCCGCGCTCGCGCTCGCCGAGTACGGGCGGCCGATGGGCGACGGCGCAAAGGACAGCCTGCTCGCGGCGCTGCCCAAGGCCGGTCCCGGCGCGAAGCCGCAGATTGCATGGGCGCTCGTGGTGCTCGGCGATACGCGGGCGCTCGACGAGGTGTTGAAGCTGTACCGGCTCGGGCACCTCGCCAAGGTGCAGCGTCTCGGCGGCGGTTCCGCCTTCGATCCCGACAAGATCGTGAATCTGATCGGCATCGAGAAGCTCGCGACGATGGCGGGCGACGAGAGCGCGTCGGTGCGCCAGCTCGTCGCCACCGTGCTCTCGAGCAACGCGGATCCGAAGTGGACCGACACGCTGATCAAGCTCGTCAAGGACAAGGACACCGAGGTCGCGCGCCAGGCCGCGCCCGGCCTCGGCAAGATCGGCGACGCTCGCGCGACCGAGCCGATGGTCGCGGCGCTGCGCGGCGTCGACAAGGAGACGCGTACCAAATACTTCGAGGCGCTCCGCGACGGCATCGGCACGCAGGGCCTGGTCGTCGCGCTCGCGGCCGCTCCGACCGAGGACGAGCCCGGCGAGCGCAACCCCGGCAAGGCTGCCTGGTACTTCAAGAAGCAGCTGCTCAACATGATCCACGTGATCGAGGCCACGGACGCCTTCAAGCCCGGCCAGGGCCTGAACGATCCGAGCGGCGCCGACGCGCTCTACAAGTTCATCGAGTCGAACCCGCACATCCACCTGCAGACGCACGCCGCGCTCGCGCTCGCCGCCATCGGCGACATCCGCGCGGTGCCGACGCTCGCCAAGCGCCTGCGCATGGACCCGCTCAAGATCTACTCGGACCAGAACGACTGGGAGATGAAGCTGAAGCGCACCGACGACGAGCGCGTCATGGCGGCGCGCATGATCGCCGACCTCTCGGTGCTGAATCCCGACAAGCTTCCGATGATCCAGGAGCAGGCCGAGGACGCGGTGATCTTCTGGATCCACGAGATGCCCTCGCCGCACGCGAACGGCCTGCGCGCCCTGGCCGCGATGGGCTCCACCAAGGACATCGACGCCTTCCGCAAGTGGGCTTACCCCGATCTGCCGCTGCCGAAGGAAGGCCAGCAGCCGCCGATGCCCGAAGAGTGGGTGATCGCGCAGAGCGCGCTCCGCTACGTCGGCTGGCTCAAGGACGAGCGCTCGTGGAAGTCGCTGGAGAAGGCCATCACCGCCAAGGCGCCCGAGCTCGACGTCACGATGGACGGCCTGTACCAGGGCGGCCTCGCCATCCTCGGCATGTCCTTGCGTGCCCTCGGCGTGGGCGCGTCCGACGGCTTCGCCCAATGGCGCGACAACAAGGCCTTCAAGCCCCTGATGAAGTACATCGAGGATCCGAAGCAGAACGAGCAGAGCCGGCTTTCGGCTTGCGCGGCGCTCGCCTGGGTCGCCGAGAAGGAAGATTTCCTCGAGATCGCGAAGAAGATCGAGCAGTACTCGGGCAACGAAAAGCCGGACGAGGTCCGGCGCGCCTGCTTGCTCGAGACGCTGATCCGGCGTCCGATCCCGGGCGCGGGCGGGGCGCTGATCTCGCTGTTCACGCAGCAGGCGGCGATCGAGACGCGACATCAGGTCGCGCGCGCGCTCGCCAAGGGCGGCTTCGACGCGGCGATCGAGGCCAAGCTCTTCGAGATGATGAACAACGAGGTGTTGATGAACGACGCGGCCCTCGCGCTCATCCTCGGCGGCTCGCCGGAGAGCGCCGCGCGCGCCGTCGCCCTGTACGGCACGAAGCCCTGGAACGTCGCGAAACCCGCTTTGGATGAGCTCGGCGACCTCTGGTACAACAGCTTCGGCTACTGGTCGACCGAGGATCTCGAGTCGGGCTTGCTCTTCAGGTACGTGGACAACGCCGAGGCGATCGCCCGCATCACCATCAACCAGACGCCCCAGGAGTGGGCGCGCGTGATGCTGACCAAGCAGTTCGACAACCTGCTCTACGACAACGGGCCGCACTCCTTCACGCGCGTCGTCCTGCGCAACCGGCTCTTCCAGATGGCGAAGGGCAGCGACGAGCAGAAGCGCGCCGGCGCCATCAGGACGCTGAAGTTCATGCGGGAGCAGGGCGTGCTGCTCGCCTTGCGCAGCGAGCCGGGCGCGCCCGGGGAGCTCGGCAAGCAGGCCTACTTCGAGTTCATGAACCCGAAGGTCGTGACGGGCGTCGTCGTTCCGGACTCGAAATGAGCGTGCGCGGGCGAGTCGCGGCGAGTCTGCTCGCGGCGCTCGCCTCCGGTTGCGCGGCGACGCCCCGTCCGGGCGCCGCCGCGCGTGACGGCGGCGCCAGCTTGCCCCTGCGGGTGGCGGTGCCGTCCGCGCCCGAGCTCTGCGGGAACGCGGTCGACGACAACGGCAACGGCCTGGCCGACGAGGGCTGCGGCATCCAGACGGGCGCGCTCGCCTTTCTCGCCGCGTGGGACGAACCGAGCGCGGACGTCGATCTCCGCATCATCGATCCGGACGGGGAGCTCGCCGAAACGGGCCGGCCGACGGCGAGCGGCCTCGTGAAGGAACGCGACTGTCCGGGCCGTGACGGCGAATGCCGCGGGAAGAACCTGGAAAACGTGTACCTGGAGCAGGGGGAGGTCGTGCGCGGCGACTACCGAGTCAGGATCCGTCTGGTCTCGCTCGGTCTGGCCGAACCGCCGATCGCGGTGCGCTTCGCGGCGCGCCTCGGTTCGCGCGCGTACGGCACCGTGGTGTTGCTCGATCGCGCCGAGGTCGATTGGGAGATCGTGCTCCGGCTCTGACGCGGATCGATCGTGGGAATGGAGCCAAGGTGGGAGATCCGGCTCCGCAACTTCTTGCGAGCTGACGCAAGTTTTCTTGCGCTCGACGCGCGAGGTTGCGTGGCTTAACCGCGATCTTTGCGTGGCACCGCGCTTGCTAATCGTTTCGCACATGCGAGTCGATTGGCTCTGGGGGGCCTTGCTGGGAAGCGGCTGCGCTCGCCGCCGGTCGCTGCTCGCGGTTGCGTCGGCGTCGGCCGCCGTGATTCTCGGGTGCCAGGGCTCCGTCGCGGGCCCGAAGCCGGCCGGCACGGCTGGCACTGCCGGCACGGCC
>DASXWF010001382.1:0-5291 GCA_036503835.1 Polyangiaceae bacterium
ATTAGTCACCAACAGCGGGACGCCGAACGGAAGCGACAGGAACTCGCCGCCCGCGAGTCGCGACACGTCGGTGACGAACAGCACGGCGTCGGCCACGCGCGCCGCCTCCCGCGCCCGCGCGTTCATGCGCCGCCCGAGCTCGCTGCGCGCTCGATGGAGGCCCGGCGTGTCGAGGAAGGCGAGCTGGGCGTCGTCGCGGTGCAGGACTCCGAGCAGGGTTTCGCGCGTGGTCTGGGGCCAGGGCGAGACGATCGCGAGCGGCTCGTCGAGCGCCGCGTTCAGAAACGTCGATTTTCCGACGTTCGGGCGGCCCACGATGGCAATGGTCGAAAAACGCATGGTGCGGTCGAAAGCGGGGAGAGAAGGGAAGGGGGCGCGCATGCTAGCCTCGCCCGGCCGCTTGAGCCTGGATCGGGAGTTCTTTTTCGTCGGATCGCGCTGGCGCGCCTGGTTTTTCACCGGCTCCGCCGCGCTCGGCCTCGCGATTTCCAGCGGCGCTGCGAGCGCGACGCCCGCCGAGATGTTCGGTCCGGGGCCGCAAAGCGTGGCGCTGGCCGGCTCGGGCGTCTCCTTCGAGACGGGGCCCGAAACCACGCTTTCGAACCCGGCGCTGCTCGCGCGCGTCGGCCGGAAGGAGCTCGTGCTCGGGTTTCGGGATACGCGCTTCGCCCTGGAGCTCGAACAGTCCGGCGAGCGCGCGCCATTTCCGGCCGATCTGTCGACGGGGATCATCACGGGCGTCGTGAGTCCGCTCGAGCTCCCGGGTGTGCTCGCCGGTGTCGGCCTCTTCGCTCAGACGCCTCCGGATTACCTGGTGCGCGCGAACCGCCCGCTCCCCGAGCAGGTCCAGTTTCCGCTGATCGTCGGCCGGGTCGAAGCGCTCGATCTCGGGGTCGGTCTCGGTTTCGGTGTCGGGCCGGTGTCGTTCGGCGGGGGCGTGCGGATGCTGGCCGCGCTCGCGGGCGACGTGGGGGTCGAGACCGGCGAGGCCGTGGCCGCCGCGGGCATCGCGAACGAGCTCGAGCCCGCTTGGGCGCCCGAGTTCGGTATCGCGGGCGAGCTCGGCAAGGGCTTCGCGGTGGGGCTCGCGTTTCGCGGCACGCTGCGGGCCGACTTCAACGTCAACGTCGCTCCGACCGATCTCGGCGGGCTCTCGATCGCGCCGCTGAACGTCGAGGGCGTCGCTCACTACGAGCCGCTCCGGCTCGATCTCGAAGCGTCGCGGGCCTTCGGTCCCTACCGGGTGGTGCTCGGCATCCGCTACGAGCACTGGTCCGATTTCGACGGCTGGCTCGCGCCCACGGTCGAGTGCCCGCCCGAGCGCGAGAGCTGCGGCACGCAGGCTGCCGCGCCGCCCGACTACTCGGACGTGTTCGTGCCGCGCATCGCCGCGGCGTATCGCTTCGAGCCCAGGCCCGTCGTGATCGAGCTCCGCGCGGGGTACACGTTCGTGCCGACGCCCGTGCCCGAGCAGACCGGCGCGAGCAACGTCTTCGACTCCGCGCGCCACGGCATCAGCGCGGGCTACTCGGCGAAGCTTCCGGACGGTTTCCTGCCTCTCCATTTCGACGCTGCCGTTCGGCTCGATGTACTGGTCCCTCGCACTCACGAGAAAACGGCACCCGCGGACGGGGAAGCGCCGTCGACCACCACGCGCGGCACGGTTTCGACCGTCCTGTTCGGAGCGGGGGTGGAGCTGTGAGGCGAGCTCCGACGGTCGCCCTGGTTTCGGGCCTGAGCGTGCTGCTCGTCCCGGCGCTGCTCCTCGCGAGCCCGGCGGCGAGCAGCGGCTTCGGCCCGCGGACTCGCTCGCTCGGTGGCGCGGGAACCGCCGTCGTGAACGACGCCGCAGCGGTGTTCGAAAATCCGTCGGCCCTGACGCTGGCCGAGGGCACGGGGCTCTCTTTCGGGTTCTCCTCCAATGGCTACTCGTTCGAGGAAAATGGCAACGAGGCGTCGATCGAAACGGTGAACGCGTTCGAATTCGGCCTGGTCGTTCCCGGCGCGATCCACGACTTGCCCGTGGCCTTCGGCTTCGCGCTCTCGCTGCCGAACGGACGGCTGTCTCGGGTGCGCTCGGTCGCCGCGAGCGAAAGCTTCTGGCCGCTGCCGGACGCGAATTCGCAGATGGTCGACCTCGGCGCGGCGCTCGCCATTCGACCGTGGAAACCGCTGCTCCTCGGCGGCGGCATCGGATACCTCGCGTCCTTGAGCGGCGGCTTCCACATCACGGGCACCGCCGTGGCGGTCGATCGTTTCGGCAGCGAGTACGACTCGGATTTGCATCACGCCGTCGCCGCCGATCTCACCTCGAGCCGCTACGCTCTGCTCGGCGTCAGCGTGGTGCCCTGGGAGCGTTTTACCCTCGCTCTCGCGTATCGGAGCGCGGCGCGCGTCGATCAGCAGATCGAGGGCGGACTGGACGGCGTTCTGCGCACCGGGCCGCTCGACATCCCCGTCGCCTACTCGTTCCAGACGAGCGCGACCGTCTCCTACTCCCCGGCACAGGTTGCGTTCGGCGCCAGCTATCGCTCGCCCGAGCTCACGCTGCTGAGCTTCGAACTCACCTCCCAGCGCTGGAGTGCGTACCCGGCCCCGTACGCGAACACCTCGAGCTCGCTCAGCGCCGAGCTGCCTCCCGGACTCGACATCATCCTGCCGCCGCCGGCGGTCGGAACCGATCCACCGCCGTCGAAGCTCCGGGACCGGCTCGTCCCGAGCCTCGGCTTCGAGCAGGGCTTCGAGCCGGCCGCGGGCGTCGGCCTGACCGGGCGGCTCGGCTACGCCTTCGAGCGCTCGCCCGTCCCGGAGGACCAGGACGCGACACGATTCCTCGATCTGGATCGCCACGTTCTCTCGCTCGGTGCCGGCTTCGAGCTCTCGGGACACGGGCTGCCGATGCAGAAGCTCGTGCTCGACGCGTTCTGCTCCCTTGCGCTCGGTGTTTCGCGCACCCTCGCCGCCGGCGAGGAGGGCGAGCAGCAGGTTTCCGGGAGCGCCCTCGCGGGCGGCGTCAGCCTCGGTCTGGTGTTCGGTTCGGGAGCCAGGTAGGACGCGCGCGGCATGCGTCTCTCGCCTGAACGCGTCTCCTCGTGGTGCATCCCCGCGGCGTTCGGCTTCGCGATAGTGACGCTGGTGCTGCCGGCTCTGTCGGCCGGGGTCTGGGATCCGTTCGAGCTTCGCAATCTCGAGCTCGCGCGTCGCATCGCGCTCGGGCTGTTCGGGGCGAACGGCTTCGAGCTCCCCGGCGCGGACGACGCTCTGCCGACGCGCGGCGAGCTCGATCGGGGCGAGCTGCCGTTCACGTCGATGGCGCTCGCGTTGAAGCTGTTCGGCCTGCATCCGTGGGCTGCGCGGCTCGCGCTGCTCGCGTGGGCGGTCGTGGCGCTGATCGCGACGTACGGGCTTCTGTCCCGGCTCGTGGATCGCGCGGCGGGCGCGTTCGGGGTGCTGGTGCTCGCGAGCACGCCGCTGTTCTTCGTGCAGGCGCGCACGTTGCTCGGCGACGGCGTCACGATCGGCGCGCTCACGCTCGCGTTTTCGGGCCTGACGCTCGCTCTCTACGACCGCGGTTCGATCGGGGTTCGCGCGGGGTTCTTCCTGCTCGGGTGCGCCGGGCTCGTCGCGGGTGCTCTGTGCCGCGGCCTCCTGCTCGGCGTCGCGGTCCCGGCGCTCGGCGCGTCCGGGGCGTACTTCGTCCAGCGCCTGGCCGGCGTGGCTCGGAGCGATCGCGCGACCGCGCTCCTGGCGGGCCTCGCGCTCGTCGCGGGACTCGGGGCGACCGCGTTCGGAGCGTTCGTGCTCGCGCGCGCGGTCTCGGAACCCGAGCGCTACTTTGCGTTGCTCGGCTTCGGTCTCGCGAGCGGGGGCACCCGCCCGACCTTCGACGTGCTGATCCAGGCGCTCGGGCACGGCCTGTTTCCGCTGAGCGCGTTCGTGCCGGTGGCGCTCGGCCGCCTGCTGCTCGCCCCGCCCGGGGGAGCCGAACGCGCGAGCGAGCTCGGCCTGCGCGCGTCCGCGCTGTTGACCGCGACGCTCGGCTTCGGCATGGGCACCTTCCTCACGGAAGCGTCGGGCGTGCTTGCCTTCGCTCCGGTAGCGGCGCTCGCGGTCGTCGCGGCGCTCGCACTGCGGGACATGGACCGCGGCGCGCCTGGTTCGCGAGCCGCCGGCATGATCGTCGCCTCGCTGCTCGTGATCCTGTACCTGGATTTCCGGAACGCGCCCGAGAGGACGCTCGCCGCCTTCTGCATCGACTCCGCGCGCTTTCCCGAGAGCTTTCGCGCGGCCGGGGCGCCGTGGTTGCTCGTCGCGACGCTGCTGCCCGCGCTGCTCGTCGCGCTCGCCTTGCTCGAACGCGACGAGCCCGGCGCGCGGGTCTTCGCGAAGCAGGACTACCTGGCCTGGCCCGCCACGCTGCGCGACCTCTGGAACGGCAACCTGTTGTTCGGCGCGTGCGTCGTCGAGGCCGCGCTGCTCGGGTTCTTCGCGTTCGACCTGCTCGGCGAGCGCGTGCCGTCGCTCCGGCGTTTCTCCGCCGAAAGCGAGCTCGCGCGCCTGCTCTCGCGCCTGGCGTGGCTCGCGCTGCCGATCCTGTTCGTCGCGCCCTTTCTCGCGCTCGCCGCGCGGGACACGCTGCGCGCGCTCGCGCGCCTGCGGGAGGGCACTCGTTTCGGCGCGCTCGTTCCGGGCCGCGGCACGCTCGCGCTGCTCGGCTTCGTCGCCTCCGGCAGTACCCTCGGGCTCGCGTACTACCCCGCGCTCGCCGCACAGCTTTCTCCGCAAGAGGCGTTCGACGCGTACCGGAAATTCGCCAAGCCGGGCGAAGCCCTCGGGATCGTGGGCTCGAGTACCGCCGCGGGATTCTACGCGGCGGGGCGCGGCGCTCGCGTCTTCGAAACGGCGGAGCAAGGCTATGACTGGCTCGTCGAACCCGGGCCGCGTCGCTTCCTCGTGTTTCGAGCGGACGCACTCGCCGGCCTCACGGCGCGTTACCGCGAGAGCAGCGAGCCGCGCAGAAACTTACCGGTCTTGACCGCGCGTTCGAGCGAGGTGCTGCTCGGCTCGAACCGGCTCGCGCCGGGTGAGCGCAACGAGAACGCGCTCGAGCGCTACCTTCTGTCCGCGCCCCCGCGCATCGGGCGCCCGCTCGATGCCAACCTCGGCAATCAGCTCGACGTCCTCGGTTGGGACGTGCTCGACTCCGAAGGCCGATCCGTACCGAGCGTCAGGCCCGGGCGTAGCTACGAGTTCGTCATCTATTTTCGCGTTGTCGCGCGCGTGCCGAGCAC
>DASXWF010001383.1:0-2135 GCA_036503835.1 Polyangiaceae bacterium
TCCGGAGCGGGAGCTCGTGCTGCTCGCGCACCAACCGCGCGCGGTCTTCGACGCCATGCGGCACGGTGTGGGCCTGCAGCTGTCCGGCCACACCCACGGCGGCCAGATCTGGCCGTGGAATTTCTTCGTGCGCCTGCAGCAGCCCGTGGTGTCCGGGCTCAAGCGCTTCGGCGAAACGCTCGTCTACGTGAGCAACGGGACCGGCTACTGGGGCCCGCCGATGCGCCTGGCGGCGCCCGCCGAGATCACGCGGGTCAAGCTGCGGGCGACGTGAGGCTCGCGGCGACCTTCTCGGCCACGCGCATGCCGTCGAGGGCCGCGCTCACGATGCCGCCCGCGTAGCCCGCGCCTTCTCCGGCCGGAAACAGGCCTTCGAGGTCGAGAGCCTCGAGCGTTGCCGGGTCGCGCGGCACGCGCACGGGCGAGCTCGTGCGCGACTCGACACCGACCAGAACTGCTTCCTCCGTCAGGTACCCGCGCAGGCTGCGTTCGAACTCGTGGAGCGCACGGCCGAGCTTTTCGCCGAGCCGAAGGCCCGTGGAGTCGAGCACGGATACGAGATCGGCGGCCACGAGCCCGGGGATGTAGCTCGAGTCCGGAACGCTGCTCGAGGCGCGCCCGCGGGCGAAATCGGTCGCACGTTGCGCGGGAGCGCGGAGCTCGCCGCCCCCCGCCTGAAACGCGGCCGTCTCGAGGCGGCGCTGCAGCTCGACGCCGCCGAGCGGCCCCTGGTACCCGCGCGCCTCCCAATCGCGCGGCTCGACGGCCACCACCAGGCCCGAATTGGCGAAGGGCGAATCGCGGCGCGCGAGGCTCATACCGTTGACGACGAGCGACCCCGGTTCCGTGGACGCCGGCACGATCCACCCGCCCGGGCACATGCAGAACGAGAACACGCCGCGCCCTTCGATGTCGCAGGCGACGCGGTACGCGGCGTTCGGCAGGCGGGGGTGCAGCTCGTTCCGGCCGTACTGGATGCGGTTGATGATCGGTTGGGGGTGCTCGATGCGCACGCCGAGCGCGAAGGCCTTCGCCTCGAGGCGCACGCCCGCCGCCTGCAGCAGTTCGAGCACGTCGCGCGCCGAATGCCCGGTCGCGAGCACGACCGCGTCGGCCCCGAGCTCGCTGCCGTCCGCGAGCCGCACGCCGGTCACGCGGCGCTTCGAGCCGCGCGGCGCCGTGAGGAGCCCCGTGACGCGGGCCCCGAAACGAAAGCGCTGTCCCGCGCCCTCGAGGCGCTCGCGCAGCGCCGTCACGACCTTGGGCAGCCGGTTCGAGCCGATGTGAGGCCGGGCTTCGACCAGGATCGCTTCCGGCGCGCCGTGGAGCGCCAGGAGCTCGAGCACGTCGCGCACGTTGCCGCGCTTGGTGGCGCGTGTGTAGAGCTTGCCGTCGCTGTAGGTCCCCGCGCCACCCTCGCCGAAACAGTAGTTGCTGTCGGGATCGACGCGCCCGAAGCGGTTCAAACCCCGCAGATCGTGGCGGCGCGGCTGCACGAGCTTGCCGCGATCGAGCACCAGCGCGGCCACGCCGCGGCGCGCGAGCTCGTACGCCGCGAACAGGCCCGCGGGGCCCTCGCCGATCACGAGCACGCGCGGCTCGCCTCGCACCTCGCGCAGCGGCTCGCCGCCGAGCGGCTCGCTACGCGCCCCGAGCGCGATCTTGAACTGATGGCGCAGCCGCCCGCGGCGGGCATCGAGCGAACGCTGCTCGACGCGCAGCTCGGGCAGCTCCGCGGCAGGGACCTTCAGGGTCGCAGCGACGCGAGCTCTCAGGCTCTCCGAGTCGTCCGGTTCGTCGAGCCCGAGCTCGAGCTCGACCTCGCGCGGCAAGTTTCGGCGCGCCATCACTCCGAGCGCGGCCGATGCGCTCCCGCCTTGACCGAGGCCGCCGCCGACGGCAGAGGCCGCGCAGAGGCATCCGGAAGGCCGGCTTGCTGCTCGCCGGCCGGATTCGGCTGGACGGCGGGCGGCGCGGGCAGCGGCGGGACGCTCCGGGCGGCGACGCCCGCTTCGCCCGAATTGTCGCGCTCCCGAAACGCGCGTGCCCCTCCGCCCGCCACGAACGCGACCACGCCGATCACGATCAGCGCCGCCACGCCGAGCAAAGCCACGAGCGCGGGACTCGTGCCGCTC
>DASXWF010001384.1:0-6531 GCA_036503835.1 Polyangiaceae bacterium
CGACGGAAACCCCGACAACGGCTGCGAGGCCGAGCTCACCACGGCGAGCGCCTGCGGCGTCTGCGGCAACGTGTGCAGCGGGGCGACGCCGGACTGCGTGAGCATGGGCGGCGTCTACAAGTGCCAGTCGCGCGTCACGTACGTGAACGACGTCGAATCGAGCAACACGGGCACGAACATCCAGTCACCCCCGTCGATCACCTTCAATCACAGCCTCCAACCGGGCACGAACCGGATCGTGATCCTCGCGCTCGCGATGGAGGACATCCAGTTCACCGGCCTCGCCGGCGCGCGCCCCGAGACCGTCACCTACGGCGGCCTCACGATGACCCAGAGCGTCTCGTTCACCGGCGACGCCACGAACACGCAATGGGCGCGGGCGCAGCTCTTTTACTACTATCTGAGCGACACCGGTAGCATCAAGCTGCCGCCCGTCCCACCCAACGAGTCGCTCTCGCAGGCGATCGTGATCGACGGGACGTCGGGGAACAACGACCCCTTCGTGATCGGCGCGAACCTCATCCAGTTCAACGGCGTGAACCAGACGACGCCGATCGTCGCGGGCACGGGCATGATCGCCGCGGCGACCAGCGGCAACGTCACCTTGCAAAACACCGCCACGGTCACGGTGCCGGGCTCGGTGATCTACGCTCTCACGACGGGTCAGTACGCGGGCAACACCGTGACTCCGTCGACATCGCTCACGCAGACGATGGCGATCGGCATCGTGGGCCAGCAAAATCGCGCGCACTCGGGGTATCGCGGCGGATACCCGACCGTTCTCGCTCCTCAGGGCTACACGGTCGGCTTCACCTACCAGTACTCGAACCCGGGCGTACTCCTGCCCGTCATCATCACGCCCGTGCGCCAGCCGTAGCCCCCCTTCCCGGCTTCGACTTCTGTTCGTTTCCTTGACGACGCGGCGCTCGACCCAGCCGGGTCTCTAGAATCCGGGGTCCTGGCGCCAGGCGTTGGGCTTCTTCTTCGGCGGAAGAGTGGGCGCGGGCGGCGCAACGACGCGGGGGGTCGGGCGCGGGGGCGTAGGCTCTGCCGATGCCGAGTCGGCGGGCGGCGGTTCGCTCGACGCGGTGGTCGAGGGCGGTGGCTGCTCGACCGGCAGAGAATCGACGGCGACCTGCGGCGCTGGTTCTTCGCGCACGGTGGGGCTCGGTGCGGGCGCGGCGGCGCGCGCCTTGTCCGCTTCAGAAGGACCCCGCGTGAGCGCGAAGGCGATGCCGCCGGCCACGAGCGCGAGCCCCGTGAGCGCAATGGGCAGGCGGTAGCGCGGCCAGAACCCGGCTTCGCGAAAGCTCGCGGCGCTCCCCAGATCCTGACTCGTGCGCGTCACGCCGATGCCGGACAGGCTGCTCACCCCCGACGTTCCGGTAACGCTCAAGCCTTCCAGCGTGGCGCTGCTCGGGGAGATCGACGCCCGGTCGGCTCGACGCAGCGCCTCGATCAGCGCCGCGCGTGAGTCCTCCTGCTGCTTGCCGAGCAGCTCCTTCAGGAACGCCGCGACGCGCTCGCCGCCGTGGGCGCGCTCGACCTCGGGCAGCGTCCCCTCGAGAGCGCGGGCGAACTCGAGCGAGCTCGAGTAACGCTGATTCGGATCCTTCGCGATCGCCTTCATCAGGACGGCCTCGAGGTCCGCGGGATAGGCCATGTAGCGCGACGGCGCCGGAGCCTGCTCGGGCGCGGAGATCGCGAACAGGGTCGCGCCTTCCGACTCGCGGCGGAACGGATGCTTACCGGTCGTCACGGCGTACAGAACGACGCCGAGCGCGAAAACGTCCGCGCGCCGATCGAGGGGCTCGCCCTTGATCTGCTCGGGCGCCATGTAGCTGATCTTGCCTTTCAGCTGCCCCGCGCGCGTCGCGCCGTCCCCGAGCGCCGTGGCCTTGGCGAGACCGAAATCCACCATTTTGGTGAACCCGTCGTAGCCGACCAGAATGTTCTGGGGCGACACGTCACGGTGGACCAGGCCGATCATGCTGCCCCGGTCGTCCTTCAGGTCGTGCGCACAGTGTAGGCCTTCCGCCGCGTGCGTCAGGATGTGGATGGCGACGGGCAGTGGAATCCCGGACGCCGCCTTCGCGGCCTTCATCACCTGGTTGAGCGGCACGCCGTCGAGCCACTCCATCGCGATGAACAGCACGCCGTCCTGCTCGCCGAGATCGAGCACCTCGACCACGTTCGGGTGATGAATCCGCGAGGCCAAGGAGGCCTCGTCGAGGAACATCTTTTCGAACTGCGCGTCCTCGCTGAGCTTCGGCAGCATCGTCTTCACGGCGACGATTTTTTGAAAGCCGCGCGAACCCTTGAGGCGTGCCGCCCACACCATCGCCATGCCGCCTGCTGCGACCGGCAGCAGTAGCTCGTACCGGCCGAGCACATCGCCCGGGCCAATGACCCGGGTACTCGGCGGAAGCGACGGGACTGAGTTCACTCCTCACGTGCAACTATCCCAGAACGCCGCGCATGCTCAAGGCCGGAGGTGGGAAGTAGCGGCCGAAACGGGGGCTGCGAGGGGGCGCCCGACTCGAAAGTTCCAGGAAATCACAGGCGGTCCACAAGTCGTCCCCGCCCCGGGGAGGATTGGGCGAGGTGCGCTCTAACGCGATTCGTAGACTCTGAGCTCGGGAAGTTCCACCGCAGTCAAAAAACCACCACTGCCACAACCCGTGTCGATGCCGACGACATTCTCCCCGGCCCAAAGATCGGTGGGGTCCTCGGGCGTGTACTGGGAGAGCTCCTGGGGCAAGAATTCGGTGCGCGTGTGCCCGAATACGATGAGCTTGCCGCGGTAGCGGCGGAAGAAGCTCTCGGTCCGGATCCAGAGCAGGACAATCGGATCCTCGACCTCGGAAGGATGCAGAAAGCCGCTGTCCTTGTCCGGGGGCAGGCCGGCATGCACGTAGATCGCGTGGTCGTCCTCGTACCAGTAGGGGAGAGCGTCGAGCCAGCTCACCACCTCCTCCGGAAAGAAGGTTCCGGTCGTCAGCGCCATCATCTCGTCCGGCTTGGGTGCCTCACCCTCGAGGGGTACGGGGCCACCGGTGAACGAGCGCATGGCGGCGAGGCATCCGTTCCCGGGCGGAAGCACGAACTCGTCCCACCCGCGCTTGCAGACCCTGAGCCAGGCGTCCTCGTGGTTGCCGCGCAGGGCGACCACCTTGGCTTTGGTGCGCTGCGGGAAGCTCCGGATGTACTCGACGACCTCCCTCGAGTTCGGGCCGCGGTCGAGGTAGTCCCCCAGAAAGACGACCGTGTCATCCGTGGTGAGGCTCGGAAGGCACGAGAGCAGCTTGTAGAGGTGGGCGGGCTCGCCGTGGATGTCGCCGATTGCGAAGGTGCGCCCGGTCATAGGGGGAAGGTTCCTGTGGAGGGGGGTGGGGTTGGGGCGGGGGCAGGGGCAGGACTAGAGGCAGGGGGAGAGGGAGAGGCGGGGGAAGTGGGAGAGGCGGGGGAAGTGGGAGAGGAGGCGGGTGGGGGAGCGGGAGAGGACGGTGGGACGGGAGGCGGAGCAGGGACGGCGGCTGGTGGGGGAGCGTCGAGGGGAGGAGAGGGATTGAGTTCGCGCCAGCGGCGGGAGTTGGGGCAGGTGCGGAAGCGCTCTTCGATGTCGTCGCAGTTTTCGTGGATGAGGCGGCGATCGGCGGGAAGGACGGCGGGGACGATGTCGTCCCAACGCCAGACGAATCCGCCGCCCACGTACGTCACCATGGGGCCGGCGAGCGCGCTGCCGAGCGAGGAGAGCGTGACGTTGGCGGCGATGTCGACGGCGTTCGTGACGTGGAGCGCGATGTCGAGGCCGGCGCGCGCGCCGGCGGTCGCGTCCGCTTTCAGATCGACGCTGTCGCTCATGATGCGCTCGACGTCTTCTTCCGTCAGGACCACCTCGCCGGTTTCGGGGTCGACGAGATCGGTCGCGTCTTCCTCGCTGAACTGGAAGGAATGGATGTCGGTGTCGAGGTTCACGCCCGGCGAAAGCTCGAACCACGGCGTGGCGGTCACGGCTTTCGCCGGCGTGAGCGGGAACCCGACGCCGAGCACGATCGGGATCGAAAGGAAATTGCGCGCGCCGCTCGACAGGATCGTGGGGGCGGAGCCGACGTAGAACCCGACCGAGGCGCGCGCGAGTCCGTTGTCGAGACGCTGCGTGATCGGGAGGTTGAAGACGGCGGTCGCCGTTCCCGAGAGGCCGTGCGCCAGGCTCTCGTTGGCTTCGCTCAGGTTGACGTAGTGGAGGCCGAACTGCGCGCTCAGCTTGCCGCTGGTCGACGTGAAGGCGGCGACGTAACCCACGTCGTTGAAGGCGCCGTCCCTCATGAAGCCGTGGCGGTACTCGAGGGAAACGCTGGACGCGCGTGTGTCCCAGCTCGACACCACGACCGGATGGATGCCGGGGCGCGCGTGCGCGGAGCTGGAAGCCAGGACGAAAAGGAGAGCCAGCCTCGCCGCTGCTCGGCTGGTCCCCGATCGGCATCGGGAAGATGCCGCGCAGGCAGAGCGTAGCGTGATCATGGGTATCGGTACTGAACGACTCTCCTCGATCGGATCCCGGCGGTCAACGGCCGTGCGATCCGTTCGTGCGAAGGTCCCGCGCCGTCGTGTTGTGCCCCCTCGAAACCTCTGGTAGCGCTGATTTCATGAGGTGGTTGCTCTTGCTTTCGTTGCTCCTGGTCTTGACGCTCGCGCGCGCTGCGCGGGCGGACTCGGGCTCGAACAAGGCTGCCGCCGAGGCGCTGTTCAGCGAGGGCCGGGCGCTCGTCGCCAAAGGCCGCTGCGACGAGGCGATCCCGAAATTTCAGGCGAGCCAGCGTCTCGACCCCGGCGTGGGGACGTCGTTGAACCTCGCCGAATGCTACGAGCAGACGGGCAAGACCGCGAGCGCGTGGGCCGAGTATCGCGAAGCCATGACCATGGCGCGCGCTTCGGGGTCGACGGATCGTGAAGAGCTCGCTCGGAGCAAGGCGAAGGAGCTCGAGGGCAAGCTCTCGCGCCTCGCGATCAGTCTGGCCGAGGGGGCGAACGTCGACGGCCTGCGCGTCACGCGCGACGGGGAGGAGGTCGACTCCGCGGCGTATGGGGTCCCGATTCCCGTCGATCCGGGTCAACACGTGATCGAGGCATCCGCCCCGGGCAAGAGCACGTGGTCTGCGAAGGTGGAAGTCGGCGCCGGCGCGAGCTCCGAGCGCGTGGAGGTGCCGAAGCTCGAGGACGCGGCGGCCGTGGCTGCTCCCGACTCGGATTCGCCGTCGGGGGCGAGCAAGAGCAGCGGCTCCGGGCAGCGCACGGTCGCGCTCGTGGTCGGCGGCGTCGGCGTCGTGGGGGTGGCGCTCGGGACGGTCTTCGGTTTGCAGGCCTCGTCGAGCTGGAAAGACGCGGAATCCGCGTGCAAGAACTACCCGTACGAATGCGGGACCGAGGGCGTCTCGAAAGCGGACGACGCCGGCGGACAGGCCACGATTTCGACGATCGCGTTCATCGCGGGCGGGGTGTGCCTGGCAGGAGCGGCCGTGCTCTGGTTCACGGCGGGATCGGGGGAAGAAAAGCAGGTCAGCGTCGGCGTCGGCCCCGGCAGCCTGCGCCTCCGGGGTAGCTTCTGATGCGACGCTTCACTTTCCTCTGCCTGGTCGCTGTCTCGGCGAGCGCGTTCGCGTGCTCGTCCTTGCTCGGCATCGAGGACCTTCACGAAGGTCCCGATCCGGCAGGCGAAGGGGCGGACGGAGGCACCGCGGCGGGAACGAGCGGGACCGGCGACGGTGGAACGGCGGGGAGCGCCGTTTCGGGCGCCGGCGGTCGCTCGGGAGGCTCCGGCGGAGTCGGTGGGACGAGCGCGGGCAGCTCCGGAAGCGGTGGCAGCGCGGGCGAAGCCTCGGGCGGCAAGGCTGGAGCGGCGGGGACCGGCACGAGCGGCACGAGCGGTTCGGCGGGCGTTGCGGGCAGCGGCGCGACGGGCGGCAGCGGCGGCAGCGGCGGGACTCCCGGCGATCCGACCGTGCGCGGCCGGGTGGTCAATGTCTGGCTCCAGCCGATCTCGGGCGTCCACGTGATGATCGGCGACGCGAGCACCGACACGGACGCGAGCGGGGCGTTCGAGATCCAGGACGTGGCGGAGAGCTACGACGCGAAACTCGTCGTCAACTACGTGCACGCCAATCGCGACGCTTCGTACGGCTGGGTCTACGAGGGCCTCACGCGCCGCGACCCGACGCTTCAGGTGTACGGCGGCTTGCCGGAGCGGAGCGGCGACATTTTCGTCCAACCGAACGCGACGTTCGACGATACACGCGACTTCCTGGTCGCCATCGGCAGCGACTACGGTGCGACGGCGCACTCGGCGTCGAGCTCGGCGGGCGCGCACACCTCGTCGATCTGGGACGGTCCCGACACGATCACGGCTCGGGCTCACGGTCTGCTCTGGACCATCGACGGCGACGAGCTTCCGACCGGATATCTCGCGTACGACGAGATTCCGGTCTCGCTCACGGAGATGGACGAAGCGAGCGTCGCTCTCGAGCTCCCCGA
>DASXWF010001385.1:0-3624 GCA_036503835.1 Polyangiaceae bacterium
CGCACTCGTGCCACTCGTCGCGCCGCTTGCGCCGCTGCCCGCGGAACCGCCGCTCGTCGAGGTGCCCGCGACTCCGCCCGTGCCCGCGACTCCGCCCGTGCCCGCGACTCCGCCCGTGCCCGCGACTCCGCCGCTGCCGGCGGTCCCCGAGTCAGGCTCGCCGCGCGCGACGGCGAACGCGAGCTTTCCGTCCGGAGAAAGGTCGAGGTCCGTCACGGCCGCCGGCAGCGTCACCGTTCGCGTTCGCCCGTCCTCGAGCGAGACGATCTCGACGTCCCGACTCCCCTCGCGCCGCACGAACGCAAAGGCGCCGTCCGCCGTCACCGTCACGTCGCGAGCGCTCGCCGCCTCGGTCGGATCGAGCGTGACCGGCACGTCGCGCACGACGCGCGGCTCGTCGTCGTCGGGGAGCTCGATGACGCTCACGCCCGGCTCGGCCACGACGTACACCGCTTCTTCGTTCGCGCCGATCACGACGCGGCTCGGGCGGTAGCCGACCGTCAGGCGCCGGCCCCGGACCTCGTCACGCTCGAGATCGAGAACCGTCACGTCCTGCATGCCTTCGGTCGCGTCCACGTTCGCGACCAGCGAAGCATCCGACCACGCGACCACCCAGCGACCGCTCGGGCTCACGCTCAGCCGATTCGCGCCGTCGTGCACCGGCGTGGTCACGACCTCGATTGCGCCGTTCGTCGCGCGCAGAATGCTCGCGTCCTGGCTCTCGACGTTCAGCACCACGGCGGCCGTTTCGGAGTCGCTGCTCGAGCCGAGGGCCGTGAGGTAGGTGGGCGCGAGACCCGCCTCGGCCGTGGTCACCCGCAATCCTTCGGCGTCGATCAGCGCGACGCGCCCGCTCAGCGGGTTCGCGGTCCAGATCCAGCGACCGCTCACGACCGGCGCCGTGTATGACTCCTCGACCTCCTGCTCGGGGGGCAGCGGCGAGCCGCCCCCGCTGCCGCCGGTGCCCGGCTGCGCGCCGCGCCCGCTGCCTGCCGAGTCGTCGTCGAACGCTCCTTTCGGCAGGTCGCTGTCGGCGTCCATCCCGCAGCCCCAGATCACGCCGAGGCTCAGCGCACTCGTCAGAAGGAATCGCCGGTGTTGCAAGCCCGTCTCCTCGTACCCAACAGCCGCGTCGCCTTAGTGCAAGCCACGGGCCAAACGGCTCGATTCGAGACCTGCGCGCGAGCACCATTTGCGAATCCCCTGGTTTTTCGCGCGCCCTCGTGGCTGTCGTCGCGCTCTCGCTGCGCCTCGACGCGGCCCTGGGACTGCCACGCTGCGCCACTTCCCGTGACAGCGCTGTCGCGGTTAGCGGCTGACCAGCGGTCGTAAAGCGCTCGGAGCGTCGAAACGACCGGTCACGGCGCCGAATTGCCGGGTCAGGGCGCCGAAACGCCCTTGCGCCCGCGCTTCGAGAAATAGGCGCGCAGCGCGTCGCGCGCGAGCTGGGGCGCTTTGATCTGCCAGCTCGGTGTATTGACGACGAGCGCGCTCACGGCGACCTCGGGCTGATCGGCGGGCGCAAAGCCGACGAACCACGTGTAGAGGCGAGCGCCGGTGGGATCGCCGAGTGTGCCGGTTTTGCCCGCGATGCTGATGTCCGGGAGATACGCCTTGCCGGAAGCGTCGTGGAAGCTCTTGTAGGCGGAGCCGTTCGAGACGGTCTGCACCATCATGCGCGTGAGCTCGGCGGCGGTCTCGGGGCGAATGGCGCGCCGCACGACGCGTGGGGGGCCGTCGTCCTTCCAAAGGACGTCTTTGTCCTTCGTCACCGAGGCGACGATGCGCGGCTCGAGCGTGACGCCGCCGTTCGCCACCGTCTGCGCGAGACTCGCGCCCGCGAGCGGCGACAGGGTCGTGTGCCAGAAGCCCGCCGACGCGCGGGCGAACTCGAGCGGATCGGCCGGGATTTCGAGCCCGGGCGCCTGATTCGGCACCACGAAGGGCACCGGAGCGCCGAAGCCGAAGGCGCCGCCGATCGCCGTCAGATCCTCGGGCGTGATGTGCTTCTGCGCGAGCCGCCCGAAGACCACGTTGATGCTGCGGCCCATCGCGATGCCGAGCGTCGCGCACCACTTGTCGCGGCGCGGATTGTCCTCGAGCTCGTCCGGTGAGATGCGACTTTTCCCACCGTGGTAGCATTGCTCGGTTTCCGCGCCGAGCCCCGCCTTCTCGACGAGCGCCGCGCCCGTCACCACCTTGAACACGCTCGCCGCGGGCGCCTCGGCCCGCACGTTCACGTCGACCTTCTCGCCCTCGCCCACGTAGCTCGCGTAGGCGATGACCCGGCCCGTCTTCACCTCGAGCATCACCACGCCGGATTGCGGGATCCGGTAGCTCTCCATCTCCGCGCGCACCGCGCGTTGCACGACCGGGTCGAGCGTCAGCTCCGCCTTGCGTCCCTCGTCGAGCGGCGCGAGCACTTTGCTCGGTCGCACGTCGAGTCGCAGGAGGTCGATGCTCGACAGATTCGGCGGCGCGGGCGCCGCCGCTTTCCCCTGCAGCTTACGCAGGGGTTCGGCCATATCGATGTTGCCGCGCACCACCGGAACGAGCGCGAGCACGATGCCGAGGGCGGTGGCGCCGCCCAAAAGTCCGCTCCAGCGTCGTCGCATGGTGTCCGGGAGTTATCGGGAGCCCTGCTTTAGGGCCAAGAAACGCGAGTCGGTTCCGCGCTCCCGTCACCAATCCGGACTTATCGAAGTCCGACAGTAGTGCTAGGGATCGTAGCACTCGCTCCGGACCGGACCGGTTTCGCCGTTCAAGTCCTGGCAGCAGTAGCGCGGCTCATCGATGGTGAGGGCGCGGATGCCGTGGGCCGCCGGTTGGTCGGCGTCGAGGTGCCAGGTCGCGGAGAAGAAGACGGCGCGGGCGCACTGGTTGTCGCGGAAGCCCGAGCCCGCGGGGGCGGGAGCGGGAATCCTGTACTCGCCCGCGGAGCGGCGGATGAGCTCGGCGCCGCAGGTCTCGAACGATTGCCGGATGTCCTGGATTGCAGAGGAGTAGACGTTGGTGACCGTCTGGATGTCCGAGAAGGTGACCTCTCCCGGACGGATCTGCTCGAACCAGCCGCTGGCGCTGATCATGAGCGGCGAGCCGTCGCCGTATTCGCCGTTCGCGACGTAGTCGAACTCGATCCTTTCGGGCCGCGTTTCGAGGTCGACGAAGCAGTCGGTGCACGAAGCGCCAACACCGAAGGAGCTGTTCTGCTCGGCGATGATGGAGGTTTCGGTGGTCCCGAGCACCTGCTGGACGAGCCGTGTTTTTCGTCCCGAAACGGGGTCGAAGACCGTGAGATGGGGTCCTTGCCGGCTGGTCGCGATCCAGTCGATCCCTTCGCCCATCACGAGTGACGCGATCGCGTCGGGCCAGTCCGCCTCGCCGTCGGTCGTGTCGGCGCTGAAGCTGCCGCGATAGACCGGTGCATCGCCGCAGGCGTACTGGCCGACGACGCCCCACAGCGCGGTCCATTCGGACTCGAGCACCAGGTTGTACATCTCGTCCGCGACGCTCGTCGGATTCGCGAGCGGCTGGGCCTCGACGCCGGAGCAGGTCTCCTCCGGCTCGTGAGCGCTCGTCGCGCACGCGCGATGCGGCAGGTCCGGGTCGCCGGCAGCGCCGCCC
>DASXWF010001386.1:0-1711 GCA_036503835.1 Polyangiaceae bacterium
AAGCCGTTCGTCGTGAGGCTCTTCAGCGGACGGCCGACGCTCGGCAAACGCACCCCGTCGAGCGCGCCGAAAAGACCCCGCGTGCGTTGCACCGCGGTCCAGTGCGAGCCCACAGCCAGGATCACGACCGCGACGATCGCCATGCGATGGGGCGGATGCGGATCGCCCGGGGCGAGCCAGACCTCGAGGATCGGGCTCAGCGCAGTGCCCGCCGCGAGCAGCAACACGCGCTCCGGGCGTTGCATGAAGCCGACATCGGCCATCCGCACGCCCGCGGCCTCGCCGCGCGCCCGAACGTACGGCACGAGCAGCGACCCCGTCAGCGCGAACAGGCAGGCGACCAGCACCCAGCTGTCCCGGTAGTACCAGGCGAGCCCGACGAGCAGCGCGCTCTCCACGTAGCGATCCAGGATGGAGTCGAGCACGGCGCCGGAAGCGGTGGTGCGGCCGGTGCTGCGCGCCACTCGCCCGTCCAGAAAGTCCAGCGCGCCGGAGCTGACGAACAACCAGCCGCCGAGCGCGAAGCGCCCCGCTGCCACCCCCACGCCCGCGGCCAGCGCGAGCGCGAGGGAGAGCGAGGTGATGACGTTCGGCGGAAAGCGCACGCGCGCGAGCACCCGCCACCAGGGCCGCATCGTCCACGCGAAGAAGTGTCGGATGGCGAGGCCCGAAAGACCGCCGCCGGGGCGCGTCTCCATCTCCTCGTCGTGGAATTGGCCGCGCAGCACGCGCCGCGCGGCGTAGGCCACCGCGGCGACGGCGAAGTACGCGATCAGGAACAGCGCGGGGCCCGCGGCCGTGAGCACGCGCTCCAGGCCGCTCAGGCGGCCGCCCCACCAGTGCGAAAGCTCGGGGGTCATGACGGCTCGCTCCCCAGGCGATCCAGACGTTCGGCGGCCCGAACGGAGAACCAGGCGATCGGCAGCGCCAGCAGCGCGCCGGCGACCACGTCGAGGATGTAGTGATGCCGCAGGTACACGGCGGAGAACGCGATGCTGACGGCGAAGAGCAGCGCGAACGCGCGAAGGCCGCCGCGCAGCGGGAAGAGCACCCACGCGACGAGCGTGGCGTAGCCGACGTGCAGCGACGGCATGGCGCCGAACACGTTCGCGCTACCGGAGTAGAACGTGCTCGCGATCGGCACGCCGAGCAGCGCGTCCAGCCGGAGCAGCCCGGCGGGGCTCGACGCGGCGTCGAGCAGTGCCGGCCCCTTGCCGTACATGTCCACGTACCAGGGCGGAGCCGCGGGATAGAGCATCCAGACCACCCAGCCCGTCAGGTTCAACAGTAGAAAACCGAGCGAAATGGCCAGCATCTTCGGGCGCACACGGAAAAACATGAGCGCCCCGAGACCGAAGACCTCGAGCAGGAACACCACGTAGGTAGCGCCGCACATCAGATCGAGCAGCGTGCTCTGGCGAAGGGCGATGACCTCGCTCAGCGCGAGCGTCCCGTCGACCGTATGCACGGGAAAAAGCCTCGCCTCGAGATCGTAGAGATCGCCGACGTGGATCGCGCCGCGCAGGTGGATCACGCGACGCAGGAGCTCGTAACAAATTCCGACGGCGAAGAACGGCGCCGCGTAGAGCGCGAAGCGCGCGAACGACCGCGCCCGCCGTGAGAACGGCAGGGCGAACGCACGGCGGGCGACGGCGCGAGCCCCCTCACCGTGAGGCGCGAGGACGACAGGAAGCGAGCCGTCGGCAGCCAT
>DASXWF010001387.1:0-7396 GCA_036503835.1 Polyangiaceae bacterium
AGCCAGCGCACCGGCCATTCGATCGAGATCGGGTAGGGGCGGACGAGCGTCTTTCTCTGCCCCTGCACGACGGCGTTGAGCTCGCGATCGATGCGGCTCTCCATGAAGGCGTCGACCGAGTCGATGAAGTTGTTGCAGTGCTGCTGGGTCTGGAAACCGACGATGCTCGAGCCGAGCAGTCCCGAAATCAGCTCCTCGGCCCACGGGCAGATGCCCATGCGTTCGGCGTTCGGCCAGGGAATGTGCCAGAAGCTCAGGATGGTCGCGCGCGGCAGGCGCTCCCGGATGACGCGCGGCGCGAGCGCGAAATGATAGTCTTGAACGAGCACGATCGGATCGTCGGAGTCGACCTCCGCGACGACGGCGTCCGCGAACTTGCGGTTGACCTCGACGTAGTGCTCCCAATCGCGCGCGCGAAAGGCCGGCCGCGTGTGGGCGACGTGGCAGAGCGGCCAGAGGCCTTCGTTGGCGAGGCCGTAGTAGTAACCCTCCTCCTCGGCTTCGCTCAGCCAGACCCGGCGCACCACGTACGACTCCTCCCCGGGCGGGACGCGTACGTGTCCCGCGGCGTCGGTGACGAGGCGGTCCCCGCTGCCGCTGCCGTGCGCCACCCAGACTCCCGAGCAGGCGCGCATCACCGGTTCGAGCGCCGTGACGAGGCCGCTCGCGGGGTGCAGCACGCGAATCTGGTCATTTTCGAGCTCGTGCACGTACGGCTCGCGGTTGGCGAGCACGACGATGCGCTCGCCGTGGAGGTGTTGCCGCAAGGTGGAGCGCAGGCGCTCCGGGTTCCAGGGGCCGGCGCGCCCTTCGAGCTCGCGCTCGGAGACGAGGCGGTCGACGAGCTCGCGCACGTCGCGCAGCACCGGCTTGAACTCCTCCGTGCCGGAGCCGGACAGCGCGCGGCGTAGCTCGCGCGTCCAGCCGCGCCAGGCGAGGCGCGCGGCGAGCAGCGTGAGCACCGAAGCTGCCAGCGCGAGCACGAAGAACGCGGCAAGGAGCAAGTTGCGCGTGGTCGCTTCCCGCCGGCTGATGAAGCTGAGGTCGTGCACCAGCACCACGAAACCGTGCGAGAGCTCGGAGTCGACGGGCGTGGCGCTGAGCTCGACGCGGCCGGTCACGAGCTCCGTGCTGGTGGTCCAGGACTGCCCGTCCTCCGGCGGATCGCGGCGCATGCGCTCGCGGATGCGCGCGCACGTGAACTCGGCCGGGTACGCCTCGGTCGCTGCGAGCAGCGTCCCGTCCGTGGCGCAGGCCGCGGCGCCCATGATGCGCTCGTCGCGCGTGATGTCGGCGAGGGTTTCGCCGAGCCGTTCGTGATCGGCGCTCCAGTGCGTGGAGAGCCCGTGGCTGGCTGCGGCGACGGCGAGCCGGGAGCGCAGGGCCAGGTCCTTCTCGAACCAGCCGCGCGTGACGCGCACCAGTCCGAAGTAGGCGACGCCCGTCAATAACCCCAGCCCTACCAGCAGAAGCAGCAGGAATTTGGCCGTACGCCGCATCGCCGTCGTCAAGCTAGCATCTGATGGTTGGATGTCCAATGAAGGTGTGCTAGTGGATCGATCCTTGGCATTCCGCAGTCCGAGCCCGCTCGCTCCCGCGTCCTCACGCCGCCCGGAGTTCCGTCGATGAGCGACGCGCTCCGTCACGCGCTCTTTTGCGACGACGAGGCCGAGCGCCGCGAGCGGCTCGGTCCCGGCGTCGTGGACGTGAGTCACCTCGAGGGCGCTCCGATCGGAACGCTCGGCAGCGGGCACTCGGTGTTCGGCCGGAGCGGCTTTCAGCGCGTGAACTTCGGCGGTCCGCCGGAGATGTACGTCGATTTCACGACGCCCTACAATTGCGCGAACTTCGCGTTCTACGTTCGCACCGAGAGCGAAACGCACGTGCTCCAGCGGCGTGAAGGCGCGTTCGCGCCCGGCGGTGTCGCTGCGCTCCCCGCGAAGCGCGTCTTTTCCTACGCCGCCCTCCCGAAGAGCTGCTTTCGCTTCGAGCTCCAGGACGCCGAGCTCCTGGCCGGCATGATCGCGTTCTCGCCGCTCGTCGCCCACGACCTCGCGACTTCGGCGACGCCGGTGCAGGTCTTCGAGATCAGCCTCCAGAATCGCTCGGCGCTCCGCCGCCGTTTCGACGTGCTGCTCGCGCACCCGGGGCCGCTGCGTGTGTCGCAGGCGCTCGCGATTCAGGCGCTTCCGGGCGGGGAGATCGCGTTCGCCGGCGAGAACGCGAGCGTCGGCGAGACGGGCGCGTCGATCGCCGTCGAGCTCGACCCGGGCGAGCTCGCCACCGTGCGTTTCTTCGTGGCCTGGTACTTCCCGGAGTTCAAGACGCCCTCACCGGCCGCCACGGCGAGCTACCGCCGCTGGTACACGAAGCCTTTCGGCGGCGTCGCCGACGTCGTGCTCGCGGCGCGCGCCGGAGCGAGCGGGTGGTCACAGGCCATCGATCGCTGGCGCGACGCCTTCGACGTCCCGGCGCCGATGAAGCGGCTCTGGTTCTCGTCGCTGTCCGTGGTCATGACCTCGACGCTGCTGAGCGACGACCCGTACTTCTTCGCCATCGAGTCGCCCCACGACTGGGTGAACACGATGGACGTCGCCGTGTACGCCAACTGGGTCTACCTCGTGAACTGGCCCGAGCTCGAGCGGCTGGATCTCGAGCAGTACCTGAGCGTGATCCCGCTCGAGGGCGACGGCGCCGGCTTCGTCGGCCACTCGCTCTGGTCGGACGGCGGCCACTACGCGGAGGAGCCGACGTTCGTGCTCCGCCTGTGGCGCGCGTACCTCTGGTCCGGCGACGCGCGCTGGCTCGCGCGCGCCTACGACCACGCGCTCGCCGCCGTGCGCCACGCCCACGCGCGCGACAACTTCCACCACCTCTTGAACAGCCGGATCGGCAACCAGAGCTACGACGAATGGATGATGCCCGGAGCCAGCGCCTACGTGAACGTCGCCTGGCTGTACGCGCTGCACGCGCTTTCCGGGATGAGCCAGACCGTGGCGCGGGAAGCCAGCGTCGCGGAGCGCGAGGTTCACGAGCTCCTGAACGAGGTCGAGCGGAACCTGATGGAGAACCTCTGGAGCAACGAGGCGGGCGGTTATTTCCGCTGCTTCATGCGCACCCCGGGGTCCAGCGAGGCGAGCCAGGCGGAGGCCGTCTTCAGCGATCAGCTCTTCGGGCGTTGGGTAGCGTTGCTCGACGAGAGCAGCGGGCGCGTCCTGCCGTCCGGACACGTCGCTGCGACGCTTCAGACCATCTACGAGAACAACCTGCTCGACGACGCTCAGGCGGGCTTCCGGGGGTGGGTGAACGGAATGTTGCCCCAGCGGCGTCCCGACCTGATCTCGGGCTATCACGCGCGCACGTGCTGGCTCGGGGCCCAGCTGAACCTCGCCGCGCTGCTCGGCGCGGCAGGGCACGAAGCGCGCAGCCTCGATGTCTTCCGCTCGGTCGAAGCGCACCTCGGTAATCACCACATCGCCGCGGGCGAATGGAACCGCTCGATCGACGCACGCGGCCGAGCCGTCGAGCTCGACGAGTGGGGCAAGGACACGCCGTGTTTCCCGCCGTACCCGCGTTACGCCTCCTCGTGGGAGTACCTGCTGCGGATGCTCGGGCTTTCCGTGGACCGCACGTACCTGTACCTGTCGCCCTTCCGCAGCCTGCGTTTCGAGCTGCGGCGCGTGTCGCTCGCCGGTCTCACGCTCTCGATTCGGGTCGAGCCGGACTGGCGGCGAGCGCGCGTGAACGGCAAGGAGCTCGCCGGCCGCGTGCGGCTCCGGCGTGACGCCGCCGAACACGAGGTCGAGTTCGTGCCGTAGCGCTCCTCGCCCGAACGGTCAGCTGCAACCGTCGAACGTCAGATTGACGACCAGGCTTCCCCCCTCGGGGAAGCTGCAATCGAGCTTGGCGTGGCCCTCCCTGAGGCGGATGTCGTTGATGCTCGTGCTCGTGTTCCGTACGTCGATGTCGAAGACCTTGCAGTGCTTCGCATCGACCTTTTGGATCTTGCACTTGAAGCCTTCGCACTCGACCGGACTCTCCACGAACGCCGCCCATTCGCCGAGCTCGGTCTTGAGAAGCTTGATTCCGCCCTGAAAACCGGAGCGACCCTGGCGTTTCGTCACCTCGGGTGCGACCCAAACCCCGAAGAAGTTCTCGTGCTGGCCGGAGTGACAGGCGGGTGGTTTTTGAACGTAGGTACCGAAGGGCTTCCCGCGCGAGCGAATCTCTCCCTTGGCGCCGCCCGAGGTGAGGCTGAACAGGAAGAAGCCCAGCGGTGCGAGCACGAGCAGGATCGCGAAGACGATTGCCCCCGTCGAGTTCTTGACCGGCTGCTCGCCGATCACGGCCGGGCCGCGGCGGGGTTCGCCGCACTCCGAACAGAACTTCGCCCTGGCCTCGTTCATCGCGCCGCACTGGCTGCAGGGCATCCGGCTCATGTCACCCGCCTCCGGCGAGCATATCCCGCAACCGGCCTTCGGCGTCGGCGGAGAGTGAAAAGTTCCTGCCGGCGCGTACCACGTCGCAAAACGCAAAAGCTGAGCGGTTGCTGGCCGGTCCGGCGACTCATACTGGTCCGATGAGTCGCTTCTCCGTCTCTCTCGTGCTGGTGACGCTGATGAGCACGTTCGGCTGCGGCGACGCCGCATCGGAGGGAGATGACGGCGGCGGTAGGTCCGGCGGTGGCACGACGGGCGGCACCGGGGGGGCCGGGGCGGGCGGCATTCCTGCGCAGTCGGGTGCCGGAGCCGGCGGCAACGCGGGACTTCCGCAAGCCGGGCGCGGTGGCAACTCCGGCGCTGGAGGCTCGGCCGGCAGTGCCGGAGGCGCAGGGGAAGCGGGTGCTTCCGGGAAGGCTGGGACGGGCGGTGCGGCGGGTAGGGGAGGCGGCGCCGGCGCGGGAAGCGGGGGAACTTCGGGCGCAAGCGGCGGGTCTCTCGGCACCGCCGGCGCTGCCGGCGGTTCGGGCAGCGGCGGCAGCGCAGGGACCGGGGGGACCGGGGGAATGCCCGGGACGTGCAACCTCGTGACCGAGGTTCCGGAGTCGGTTCGTTCCGAGCTCGACCTCGATCCGTTCTACAAGAAGCACGCCGACGCCGACGGCGTTTCCGTGCTCGCTTCGGACGAGCCGGAGGACGAGTCACTGTTGCTCGCGTGCCGGCTGCTCGAGAACATGCTCGGCGGGCGGGACGACGTTCGCCAAGAGCTGATCCGGCGCGGCGCGCGCTTCGCCATCATCGGGCGCAACGAAGGCACGGCCGAGATTCCGGAGTACGGCTACCGCGATCGCCCGCAGGCGGACATCGACTACATCAATCAGCGCGCGCGCGGGCTCGGCGGCATCGTCGCCTCCTGCGGCGAAGAAAATATTCTCTGCCTCGACGACGATCGTTACTACAACGAGAGCATCTGCGTGCACGAGTTCTCGCACACGATCTCCATGTACGGCGTGTACGGCGCGGAGCGCACGTTCGAGGACGAGCTACAGGATGCGTTCGAGTCGGCGCGCGACGGCGGCATCCTCGAAGGCACGTACCGCGGCGAGAATCTCCAGGAGTATTGGGCCGAGGGCGTTCAAGACTGGTACGACACCAACGCGTCGTCGAACCCGCCGAACGGCGTCCACAACTCCGTGAACACCAGGCCCGAGCTCGCCGATTTCGATCCGACCCTCTACGCGCTGATCGGGCGCGTCTTCCCGGAAGAGCGCGGCTGGGGCGATTGCCACGCCAACCCGCCTCAGTAGTCGCCCGCGTCGAGCCGGCTCCACAACCAGGCGAGGCTCCCGTCGCGATCGCCGGCGCGCAGCGCTTCGAACGAAACGGCGTCGAGCTCCGCGGGCACCTCGAGCGGAACCGGCGACAGCACGAGCGCGTACGCCGCGCCCGCCACGCTGCGGGTTTCCGAGAGGTACGCGCCGGCCTCGCGCCGCGCGTCGAGCCAGCCGGAGAGCTCGGATTCGGCGCCGCTCACGACGTACTCGAACCGTTCTTCGACGCCTTCCGCCGCTTCGCGCACGTGGATGCGGTAGAGCCCTCTCCGCTCGGCTTCCGTCACGAAGGAGACGTCGCGCGTGCGCAGGATCGAGGTGTCGCGGATCGCAACTTCCTCGAGCGTCGGAACGGGACCCGGCAGATCGCCGGGGTCCGTCGAGTTGTCGAACACGACGCTCTCCGCGTCGTAGTCGCCCTCGGCGCGCTCGACACGGCCGCCGGGCGCGCCGACGATCACGTTGTCCACGGCCTCCACCTCGCGAATCGGCTCGGCTTCGGGGTTGCCGCCCGAAATCAGAATCGAGGAGTGCCCGTTGTTCACGCTGCCGTTCGGACTGTCGACGATCCAATTCGAGCGGAGCTCGATGCGCTCCGACGAAGCGCTGGTGTACGACGATTCCGAGGCGACGATCAGCCCCGCAGACGCCGATCCGACGATCCAGTTGTGGTGAATCGCGATGTCCTCGCCCCCGATCACCGCCATGCCGCGACCGTGCATGCCGCCGAGATAGAAGTTTCCCCACCACTCCATTTCACCGCAGCGCGGATCGGACGGTGAGTACGTGACGCAGGCGATTCCGTCGTCGCCGAGCGAGGGGACCTCGTTGAAGAAGTAATTCCCCCAACACCACGAGCGGCGGGCGCCGTGCGTGTGATGCACGGAATCGGCGTAGGTGTGGTGGATGTAGTTGCCTTCGACGAACAGGTTCTCCGACCGCTCGCCCGAACGGCTGGACCACGCGAACACACCGCAGGCCGGCGCTCCCTCCACCTCGGTCCCGACGACCTCGAAGCCGTTCACGGTGTCGAGCGTGATCTGGCAATCCTCTGCGCAGGACGTGCGCTCGACGGCGTCGGAGCCGAAGCGGAGCCCGTACACGCCGCCCCCGGTCGTCTGCCGGAACACGATGGCCTGCTGTCGCACGCCGCACAGATCCGCGGCGCGCTCCTCGTCCGTCAGCGTGCGCACCGTTCCGTGGATCGTGGCGCGCCGGTTCGGCGCCCAGAGCAGCGTGTGGCTCTGCGTCACCCGTACGAGACGTCGCTCCTTGAGGTAAGTGCCCGCCGGAAACAGGACGATGCCGCCCGCAGCGGGCACTGCGGCGAAAGCGCTCTCGAGCGCCGCGGCGTCGTCCGTGACACCGTCGCCGAGAGCTCCGTAATCCTTGGGGTTGATGACGGTGAAGCGCGTCGACGGGCGAAACAGCTCGTCGGGCTCGGGCGAGTCCCCCCCGCCTGCCGCTCCCGCGGCGTCCCCGGCGCCGCCTTCGCCGGCGGAAGGGCCCGCGCTCGGCTCGCCTCCGGCGCCGGCTTCATTCGGAGCTCCCGCCGAACCGGCGCGCCCGGCGGAACCGCCGTTCGTCGTCCCCGAGGTGCCCGCGCCACGGGCGGCCGGAAGTTCC